>NZ_JBSVXG010000041.1:0-36409 GCF_054070595.1 Pseudomonas sp. SDO55104_S430
TACAGATCAACTGAATCTGTAGGAGCGAGGCTTGCCCGCGAAGCTTTTAAAGGGCAAACGGCAACGGCGTATTAACGATCTGCCGCTGCGCCAACCGCAACTGAAACTCCATCGGATCGTGAATCAACACGTCCTGCCCGGCAAACGACTCCGCCGCGATCAGACGCGACAACCAGAACCGCACACAAGCCACCCGCAGCATGGTCGGCCACAGCTCGGCTTCGGCGGCGGTGAACGGCCGCAGCGCCGCGTAAGCACCCAGCAGCGCCCGCGCCCGTTGCCCGTCGATCAGGCCGTCGTCGTCCGAACACCAGTCATTCAGGGCAATCGCCACGTCGTAGAGCATCGGCCCCGAGCAGGCGTTGTAGAAGTCGATCAGGCCGGTCAGGTGCGTGCCTTCGAACATCGCGTTGTCGCGGAACAGGTCCGCGTGGATGTTGGCCCTTGGCAGAGCAAGGATTTTCTCTTTCTGGATAGTTATTTCTTCCAGCGCCTTTTGCAGCAGCTCTTTCTGTTCGGCTTCGAGGTGCGAGAGAAACTGCGTGCCCTCCTCCAACATCCAGTCCAGGCCGCGATCGGTCTTGCGCTTGATCATGTTGGCCTGGGTCGCCAAGTGCAGATGCGCCAGCAATTCGCCGACCTGGGTGCAGTGCTGGGCATTGGCTTGCTTGATGTGCTTGCCGGCCAGGCGCGGTTGCAGCAAAGCAGGCTTGCCCGCCAGTTCCCGCAGCGCCACGCCATCGGTGGTGCGCAGTGCGTAAGGCACCGGCAGGTCGGCCTCGTGCAGCACATCGAGCAACTCGATGAAGAACGGCATCTCCTGGACCGGGCCGCGCTCGACCAGGGTCAGGACGAACTCGCCCTGTTCAAGGCTGATAAAGAAATTGGTGTTTTCACTACCGGCGGCGATCCCCTGGAAATCAAGCAGGCGGCCAAGGCCATAAGGGGCGAGAAAGGTTTCCAGCTCGGGCCGAGCCAGGGGGGTGAACACAGACATGTTTAAGCTGCCAGTACGGGCGCCGCTCGTGAGCCGGCGCCAATTGAAATTAGGAAACTATTTCCACTCAAAGATCTTCCACGACGGAATCAGCATATCCGGCTGATCCGAGCGGATGAAATTACCGTCCGATCCATCGGCGCGCACCAGAAAGTACGGCTTGCCGCCCTTCGGCGTGACCTGAATGGCGTACAGGAAGCCATTCTGGCGGTATTCCTTGATCGTGTTGTCGCCTTCCGTGCGAATGGTTACATCCGGTTCCGGTGACGGCGCATCGTCCGCCGCCATCACCGCCAATGGTGTGATTGCAAACATCCCAGCCAGCAACAGGCGATTTAGTGTGCGCATGATAACCTTGTCCCTTTGTCGTCAACGGTCCCGCTATTCTAGCGCCGGACCCGCCGAAAAGGTTGATCGTGCTCATGAGCCAAGCCCCCCTCGTCCTGGTGGACGGTTCTTCTTACCTGTATCGCGCCTTCTTCGCACTGCCACCGCTGACCACCTCCAAAGGTCTGCCGACAGGAGCGGTCAAAGGTGTGCTGAACATGCTCAAGAGTCTGCGCAAGCAGTATCCGGACAGCCCCTTTGCCGTGGTGTTCGACGCCAAGGGCGGAACCTTCCGCGATGAAATGTACGCCGAGTACAAGGCCAATCGCCCGAGCATGCCCGACGACATGCGCGTGCAGATCCAGCCGCTGCACGACAGCGTCAAGGCCCTGGGCTTCCCGCTGCTGTGCGTCGAAGGCGTCGAAGCCGACGACGTGATCGGCACCCTGGCGCGCAGCAGCGCCGCGGCTGACCGCCCGGTGATCATCTCCACCGGCGACAAGGACATGGCGCAGCTGGTCGATGGCCACATTACCTTGGTCAACACCATGACCGGTAGCAGCATGGACGTGGAGGGCGTGAAGGAGAAATACGGTGTCGCTCCCGAGCAGATCATCGATTACCTGGCGCTCATGGGCGACTCTTCCGACAACATCCCGGGCGTTCCCGGCATCGGCCCGAAGACCGCGTCCGGCCTGCTGGTGGGCGTCAACGGTGGCCTGACCGAGCTGTACGCGCAGCTGGACATCGTCCCGACCCTGCCGATTCGCGGGGCGAAAACCCTGCCGGCCAAGCTTGAAGAGCACAAGGAAATGGCCTTCCTGTCCTACGCGCTGGCGACCATCAAGGTCGACGTGCCGCTGGACATCGAACTCGATGACCTGCAGATGGGCCCGGAAGACCAGGCCAAGCTGACCGAACTCTACAACCTGCTCGAATTCAAGAGCTGGCTGAACGACCTGCAACGCGATGCCAAGCGCGTGGAACTGGGTGCGGCCGCCGAGCCTGCACCGGCAATGGATCTGTTCAGCGCCGCCGAAGCCGTGGCGGAAGCGCCAGAGCCAGTACCAACGGCTGAAACCCGCTACGAGACCATCCTCGATCAGGCGCGTTTCGACGTCTGGCTGGAAAAGCTGAACAACGCCAAGCTGTTCGCCTTCGACACCGAAACCACCGGCATCGACGCGCAACAGGCGCAACTGGTGGGCGTGTCGTTCGCCGTGCAGACCAACGAAGCGGCCTACGTTCCGCTGACCCATTCCTATATCGGCGTGCCCCAGCAGCTGGACCGCGACACCGTCCTGCGCGCGCTCAAGCCGATTCTGGAAGACCCGAACAAGCTCAAGGTCGGCCAGCACGCCAAGTTCGACATGAACATCCTGGCCAACTGCGCCATCGGCGGCGATCAGGCCAACGGCATCACCGTGCGCGGCATCGCCTTCGACACCATGCTCGAATCCTACGTACTCAACTCCACCGCCACCCGTCACGACATGGACAGCCTGGCGCTGAAGTACCTGGATCACACCACGGTGAGTTTCCAGGACATCGCCGGCAAAGGCGTGAAGCAGCTGACGTTCGATCAGATTGCCCTCGAGCAGGCCGGCCCCTACGCCGCCGAAGACGCCGACATCACCCTGCGCCTGCACGAAGCGCTGTTCGACAAGCTCAGCGCCATTCCGAGCCTGGCCAGCGTACTGACCGACATCGAAATCCCGCTGGTGCCAGTGCTGGCGCGCATCGAGCGCCAGGGTGCGTTCGTCGATGCCGCGCTGCTCGGCGTGCAGAGCATCGAACTGGGCGACAAGATGGTCGCGCTGGAGCGTGAAGCCTTCGAAATTGCCGGTGAAGAGTTCAACCTCGGCTCGCCCAAGCAACTGGGCGTGATTCTCTACGAGAAACTCGGCCTGCCGGTGCTGAAGAAAACCGCCAAGGGCCAGCCGTCCACCGCCGAAGAAGTGCTGGCCAAGCTCGCAGAGGAAGACTACCGACTGCCCAAGGTGCTGATGGAATACCGTTCCATGAGCAAGCTGAAAAGCACCTACACCGATCGCCTGCCGGAGCAGATCAACCCACGCACCGGGCGTATCCACACCTCCTATCACCAGGCGGTGGCGTCCACCGGGCGTCTGTCCTCCAGCGATCCGAACCTGCAGAACATTCCGGTGCGCACTGCTGAAGGACGGCGTATCCGCCAGGCCTTCGTGGCACCGACCGGCTACAAGCTGCTGGCAGCGGACTACTCGCAGATCGAACTGCGGATCATGGCGCACCTGTCCCGGGACGAAGGCCTGATGAATGCCTTCCGCAACGATCTGGACGTGCACACCGCCACCGCCGCCGAAGTGTTCAAGGTCGAACTGGCCGACGTGACCTCCGATCAGCGTCGCAGCGCCAAGGCGATCAACTTCGGCCTGATCTACGGCATGGGCGCGCAGAAACTCGGCAAGGACATCGGCGTCGACACCAAGACCGCCAAGGCCTACATCGACACCTATTTCGCCCGCTATCCAGGTGTGCGCCAGTACATGGACCGCACCCGCGCCCAGGCGGCGGAACAGGGTTATGTGGAAACCTTCTTCGGCCGTCGCCTGTACCTGCCGGAGATCAACTCCAACAAGCCGCAGGAGCGCGCCGCCGCCGAGCGTACGGCTATCAACGCGCCGATGCAGGGTACGGCTGCCGACATCATCAAGAAAGCCATGGTGGCTGTGGATAACTGGCTGACGTCCTCCGGGCTCGACGCCAAAGTCATCCTGCAGGTGCACGACGAATTGGTGCTGGAGGTGCGTGAAGATTTGGTCGACCAGATTCGCGAGGAAATTCGCGGTTACATGAGTGGCGCGGCCAAACTGGACGTTCCATTACTGGTCGAAGTCGGCGTTGGCAACAATTGGGATGAGGCTCACTAAGCCGTCTGTCGGCTAGTTTTGAGGTACGGGCGTACCCGCAAGGGGGCGCCCGTCGAGCTCAACGGAAGGTATATGCCCTTGCGAGGCCCGGAATCAGGGGGTTCCGCTGCGGCATAGTGCCGCGGATGAAAATCGAATAGCGCTCAGTCCGGAAAGTTTGCGGAACTTTTCCAAAGGCGCTGAAAAAAAATCTGAACTAATCTGAAGAAACACCACTCAGAGATACTGAATGGCTGGTGAAGCCCTTCGATGCTCCTATGTTGTGTTAAGTGTTGGCAGATATCTGGACCCCGCCCTAGCGGTCTAGAACTTGAACCCCGGAACTTCCCCCTCCCCATAGAAGTCCGGGGTTTTTTTTGCCTGCAGAAAACTGCCCGCGGCGCACCGCAGACAGTTCCCGAACCTTACTGCGCCTCTGCCTCAGCGCCCTTGTCCGCCAATTCCATCCAGTCCGCCAACACAGTGTAGGCCTCTTCCAGCCCCATGCGCTTGGGCGCCGAGAACAACTGGATGGTCACGGCTTCGCCCCAACCCTTGCGAATCTCCGACTGAACCTTGAGCAGCGTGTTCTTGGCCGCGCCATAGGTCAGCTTGTCGGCCTTGGTCAGCAGAATGTGCATCGGCATACCGCTGGCGATGGCCCAGTCGAGCATCAGGCGGTCGAAGTCGGTCATCGGGTGACGGATGTCCATCATCAGAATCAGACCCTTCAGACTCTCGCGGCTGCCCAGGTACGCCTCAAGGTGACGCTGCCAGTGCTGCTTGAGCGGAATAGGGACTTTTGCGTAACCGTAGCCCGGAAGGTCGACCAGACGGCGTTCATCGTCTAGCTTGAAGAAATTCAACAGTTGCGTGCGCCCCGGCGTTTTCGAGGTACGCGCCAGGCTGGCATGGGTCAGGGTGTTCAAAGCACTGGACTTGCCGGCGTTGGAACGCCCGGCGAAGGCGACTTCGAAACCTTCGTCATCCGGACATTGGTCGACTTTGGCGGCGCTGAGCATGAAGGTGGACTGTTGGCACAGACCGAGGATGGGATTCTTGAGTTGCATGGGATTTCCGATGTGGGCGGCGCCTGGAATGGGCGCGGCAAGCGGTGTCGCTTCCGTTTCAGTGACGCCAGTATATAATGCCGCAGATTTTGTGTGCGCTTTGTCCCAGCGTAGGACGAAGTTCACGAGAGCGACAGACCTTGATTGCGCACTAGAACGCAGAACGCTCTCAACCCTGAAAAGGTCGTTTTATGACGAAATGGCTGCTGGCTGCCGGACTTCTGATGCCGCTTTACAGCGCTCAGGCTACACAGGATCCGGAAGCCGTGTACAACCGTGTTTGTGGTGCCTGTCATTCCGGCCAACTCCCCATGGCGCCCCGCAAGGGCGATCAGGAAGCTTGGACGCCGAGGTTGGCGAAAGGTATGGAGACGCTGGTGCAACACGTGACCCAGGGTTTCAAGGCGATGCCGCCGCGTGGTTTGTGCATGGACTGCAGTGCCGAGGATTACCGAGCCATCATCCAGTGGATGAGCGAGTAAACCCGGTCCATAACTCTTAACCCTTAGCCGTAGTTGGATTAGCTGATGAACAAACTGATCGTGAGTCTGCTGTTGACCGTGGGGATCTCCGGCGCTGCCTATGCCGCAGGTGAGCCAGTCAAACCTGGTGACGCCGCCGCAGGCCAGGCCAAAGCCGCCGTATGTGGCGCCTGCCATGGCCCGGATGGCAACAGCATGGCGCCAAACTTTCCGAAACTGGCCGGCCAGGGTGAACGTTACCTGACCAAGCAGCTGCACGACATCAAGTCGGGCAAGCGCACCGTTCTGGAAATGACCGGCCTGCTGACCAACCTGAGCGATCAGGACCTGGCGGACCTCGCCGCCTACTTCGCCAGCCAGAAGGGCAGCGTCGGCGCCGCCGATCCGAAGATCGTCGCTCGCGGCGAAGCACTCTTCCGTGGAGGTGACCTGGCCAAGGGCATGCCGGCCTGCACCGGTTGCCACTCGCCAAACGGCGCGGGCAACGCCGCTGCCGGCTTCCCGCACCTGGGTGGCCAACACGCTCAATACGTTGCCAAGCAACTGACCGATTTCCGCAAGGAAGAAGGTGGCCGGAACAACGACGGCGACACTAAACCAATGCAAAGTATTGCCAAGAAGATGAGCGATGAAGACATCGCCGCAGTCTCCAGTTACATTCAGGGCCTGCACTAAGACTGGTGAATCGGGCGCGGCGCGAAGCAGGCAACTCCTGCAACGTTAACGCTCGATTAATCCGTGGTGGCAAGTATAAAAAGGGTGGCTTTGGCCGCCCTTTTTTGTGGCCGCTGCCGTTACACTAAAGAACTCGGCCCCGCTCAGACCTGTCTGAAATCAGGTCGCGCGAGTCGATAAAATTTGCTCAGGAGTAAAGCATGCGTAATCTGATCATCAGCGCCGCACTGGTCGCTGCCAGCCTGTTCGGCATGACCGCCCAGGCCGCCGAAACCCCCACTGCCCCTTACGTTGAACTGAGCAATCCGGTTCCGGTTGCCGTTCCAGGCAAGATCGAAGTGGTGGAGCTGTTCTGGTATGGCTGCCCGCACTGCTACGCCTTCGAACCGGTGATCAACCCATGGGTCGAGAAGCTGCCTTCTGACGTCAACTTCGTCCGCATCCCTGCCATGTTCGGCGGCCCGTGGAACGCACACGGCCAGATGTTCCTGACCCTGGAAGCCATGGGTGTGGAGCACAAGGTCCACGCCGCGGTGTTCGAAGCCATCCAGAAGCAACACATGAAGCTGACCGACAAGAATGACATGGCTGACTTCCTGGCAACCCAGGGCGTCGACAAGGACAAGTTCCTGGCTACCTTCGACTCCTTCGCCATCAAGGGCCAGATCGTCAAGGCCACTGACCTGGCCAAGAAATATGAAATTACTGGCGTCCCGACCCTGATCGTCAACGGCAAATACCGCTTTGACGTAGGCTCTGCCGGCGGCGCTCAAGAAGCCCTGCAACTGGCCGACAAACTGATCGACAAAGAGCGAGCAGCCAACAAGGCGGCCTCCAACTAAAAGGCTTTACCCACCATGCGCCGCTGGGGAAGTGAACGCAGCGTTGGCCGGCATGATCCGCGGGTCAACGAGCATCATCTGCAATCGACGGGCCTGCCTGAAGACAGCCGTCTGCGTTTGCTCAGTTTCAATATCCAGGTCGGCATCAGTACCGAACGTTATCGGCATTACCTGACCCGGGGTTGGCAACATCTGTTGCCGCACACCGGGCGTGCCGACAACCTGCAGAAAATCGGCAGCCTGCTCGGCGACTTCGATCTGGTCGCTCTGCAGGAAGCCGACGGCGGCAGCCTGCGCACGGGCTACGTCAATCAAGTCGAACACCTGGCCCAGCTCGGCGCCTTCCCCTACTGGTATCAGCAACTCAATCGCAATCTCGGACGCTTCGCCCAGCACAGCAATGGCGTGCTGAGCCGCCTGCGGCCGTGGGCGATCGAGGATCATCCGTTGCCGGGGCCGAAGGGTCGCGGGGCAATTCTGGTGCGCTTCGGCGAAGGCGAAGATGCCCTGGTGGTGGTGATGATGCACCTGGCGCTCGGCGCACGGACCCGCAGCCTGCAGCTGGCCTACATCCGCGAATTGATTGGCGGCTACAAGCATCAGGTGCTGATGGGTGACATGAACACCCATGCCAGTGACCTGCTGCAAAACTCTCCGTTGCGTGACCTCGGCCTGTTGGCCCCGCAACTGGAAGCGACATTCCCCAGCTGGCGCCCCCAGCGCTGCCTGGATCACATCCTGTTGAGCCCGAGCCTGACGCTGGAAAAGGTCGAGGTGCTGGCCCAACCCATTTCCGATCACCTGCCGGTCGCGGTAGAGATTCGTCTGCCGGGTTCGCTCACGGCCGATGCATTGCCCGCGTTGAGTCCTACCCTTCGCGGAACCCCTGAATGAGCGACGACGCCCAGCGCTGGAAAGAGAAATACCTCAAAAGCATCGAACAACAGGAAAAGCTCGAACGTCGCTGGGACGCCCGTCTCGACTTGCTGCGCCGTGGTCTGGTGCGCAGCACCCTGGCGGCCGAAGGCACTGACCGCGCCGTCGATCAATGCATGAAGGAAATGCGCGAAGTCGTGCGCACCGACGACATGGACGCCGGCCTTGCCGCCCTGATCCCGCGCCTGGAAAAAGCCGTGCTCGACTCCGAGCAGCGCCGGGAAACCCGGATCAACCAGACCAGCGCCGCCCTGACCGCGCTGGTCACCCAGTTGCAAACCCTACCCCTGCCTCGGGATGTCAGCCGCCCGCTGAAGAATTTTGCCAAGCAGCTGGATAACCGGGTCAGCCAGGCTCGCGAGATGCCATTGTTGCTCAGTGAGCTCAGCGGCTTGCAGGGCAAGGCCCTGAGTCAGCTGGAAGCAACGCCGGAGCCCGACCGCCCCAGCCTGTTGCAACGGCTGTTCGGTCACCGTGAAGCCGACGAAGCAGCGCCGCTAACCACTCCGAGCGCCGAGCAGCCTCCAGCCCATCCGGTGGAAACGTCACGCGCGCCGGTTGAAGTTGAGCTGCACTTCGAAACTCAGGAGCCGACAGCTGTGGCTGCCGAGCCACAAAGCACGCCTGTGCCGGCTGCTCCAGCCATTGATTCAATTGCCCCAGCCATTGAGTCGACAGAGGCACAACCAGATCCCGCCGCGCTGACGGAAGCAGAACCTGCGACCGATGAATCCAAGGTTGCTGAAACAGTCGTCGAGGCTCCCGCGGATCTGATCGAACCGACCACCAACCCCGACGAGCTGACTCACATCGAGCCTGCCGAGCCGCTGCCCGCCGAGCAGCCAGCCGAGCAGCCAGCCGACGAGCCCGAACAACCGCCGGCACCCGACGTCCTCTATGCCCTGCCCGATTCCCCCGAGCCGTCCTACAGCTCGGTGGCCAAGCACATCGAAGAGACATTGCTGGGCCTGCTCGACGACCTGGCGATCCCCGAGCGCCATCGCCCGCAAGCCGAGTCGATGCGCTACCGCCTGCAAAACGGTCTGAACTGGTACGAACTGCTGCCGATCCTCGACGATCTGGCCACCTTGATGCTGGCGATCGCAGGCAGCGGCCAGCATGAGTTCGAAACCTACCTGCAGCATCTGAACGAACGCCTCGCGTCGTTCCAGAGCAATCTGCAAGCCGCCAGCGCCGGCCATGCCGACAACAGCTCCGCCGCCCAGGCCATGGACACGCAGATTCGCGAGCAAGTCGACGGCATGCAGAGCAGCATGCATGAAGCGTCCAACCTGGAAGATCTCAAGGTGGTGCTGGAAAACCATCTTGAAGGCTTGCTCGGCACCATGGATCGTCATCGCCAGCAGCGCGACGAGCGCGAGCAGGAAGTCGCGGCCCGCCTCAACGGCCTGGCCGAACGGGTGGCGCACATGGAGCAGGAGGCCCTGGGCTTCCGTGAGCATCTGGAAGAACAGCGTCAGAAAGCCTTGATCGATCCGCTCACCGGTCTGCCCAACCGCGCCGCCTGGAGCGAGCGACTGGAGCATGAAATCAGCCAGTGGCAACAGCACGGCAATACGTTGCTGCTGGCCATGCTCGACCTCGACCACTTCAAGCGCATCAACGATAACTACGGGCACCTGGCCGGTGACAAGGTGCTGAAAATCATCGCCACGGTGCTGCGCAAGCGTCTGCGCGGGACCGATTTCATTGCCCGGTTTGGCGGTGAGGAATTTGTTCTGCTGATGCCGTCGACGGTGCCGGCGTCGGGGATGAAATTGCTGGAACAGCTGCGCGCGTCGATTGAAGCCTGCCCTTTTCATTTCAAGGGCGAGCCGGTCACCGTTACCATCTCCATGGGTCTGACGGCGTTCAGAGCGGGAGAATGCGGCGATGTTGTAATCAAAAGAGCCGATCAGGCGCTGTACCGCGCGAAAAATGCCGGGCGCAATCGCGTGGAACTGGGCTGAGGCGCAGCGCCGCATATGTTTAAAACTTTGTGAATGCCCGCCGCACGCAAGGCAGTACGTTACACTGTTGCATTACTGCCTTGCGTGTATTGTCCAGCCATGAAATTTTCCGCGTTCATCATCATGTCACTGTTGCTTCTGGCCGGTTGCGCCAGCGGCCCTCGCTACGACACCAGTCACCCTTCCGCCAATCACGACAGCCGCATCCAGTTCATCGTGTTGCATTACACCTCCGCCTCCCAGGAGCGTTCGCTGCAATTGCTGACCCATGGTGAAGTCAGCAGCCATTACCTGATCGGCGACGACAAGAAGGCGACCATCTTCAAGCTGATGGACGAAAACCAGCGCGCCTGGCACGCCGGAGAAAGCCAGTGGCAAGGCAGGACCTGGCTGAATTCCAGCTCCATCGGCATCGAAATCGTCAATCCGGGATTCAAGGACACTCCGACCGGACGCCTCTGGTACCCCTATAGCGAAGCGCAGGTGGAGTCCTTGATCGTGCTGCTCAAGGACATCAGCACGCGCTACACCATCAGCCCGCGCAGCATCATTGGCCACAGCGACATCGCACCCTTGCGCAAACTCGATCCCGGACCGCTGTTCCCGTGGAAGCGTCTGGCGGCGGCAGGTTTCGGCATCTGGCCCAACGAGCAGGCCGTGGCGCGCCAGCAGTTACAATTTGAAGCACAGCCGCCGAGCATCAGTTGGTATCAGGCGCAGTTGGCCCGCTTCGGTTACGAGATTGCGCAGACCGGCGAACTTGATGTCGCTACACGCCACGTAATCGCAGCATTCCAGATGCATTTCCGGCCTTCACGCTTCGACGGCACGCCGGATGCGCAAACAGCAGCCATGCTGCTGGTGTTGAATCAGACAAAATAAATAGCGACGGCCGCCCGACGGTCCGCGCGCCATCGCGATTCAGCAGCTATAACTCATTGGTAATTCGCCGGATATCCCACGATGCCTGCTGCCAGAGAGACATTCCGTAGTTGGTTCTATCGCCCCTGGTTTCTGGCGATGATGGCGGCTGTCCTGAGCGCAACCATGTTGATGGCGGGCAGTTTTTTCATCGCCCTGCACCAGATCCAGCAGAATGAAAGCCAGGAAATGAACGCCCAGGGCGAGCGATTTCTCGCCCGCCTTGAGCAACTGTTCGGACAATTGCGCGAAAGCCTCGACGACCTGGAAGCCCAACCATTGCGTGGTTGCGATGACGAGATGATCGCGACCTTGCAGCAGGTCACCTTCAACTACCGCTTCGTTTACGAAGCCGCGTACATGGATTCCTCGCGCATCTGCTCCAACCGACCGCGCCAGGAAGGGTTGTCGCTGATACGCCCACCCGACATCAAAGGCCCCACCTACAGCTACTGGCTCAACACCACCCTGGAACCCGATGAAAACCGCGCCGCCCTGATGCTCGGGCGCGGCAATTTTCGGGTTGCCACTTCTCGCGGGCATTTGACCGACATGGTCGACTTGTCACCCGGCAGCAGCCTGCTGGTGGTACTGGACCGCGGCACCCGGGCGATTCCCGTATTGGGTGCCTCGCAAGTATGGCCGCCGTCCGAGCATTGGCCGCCGAAAAGCCGGGATGCCCTGCAAGTCACGCAGAAACGTCTGATCTATCGCATGCCCACCGATAACCCGGAGTACCAGTTGGTGCTGATCAGCCCGCGCGGCAGCACCCACATTCCGCTGATGTGGTGGTGGCTGCTGCCGGTGTGCCTGAGTCTGTCCTTCTGCGTGGGGTTCCTGGTGTTCCTGCTGGTGCGTCAGCGCCAGTCCCTGGATGCTGAATTGACCGGCGCCATCCGCCGCGGCGAATTGCAGGTCCTGTATCAGCCGATCTTCGATCTCGACAGCCGCAACTGCGTCGGCGCCGAAGCCTTGCTGCGCTGGCGACGACCGGACGGCACCCTGACCAGTCCCGACCTGTTCATCCCGATGGCTGAGAACACCGGACAGATCCGGCAGATGACCGACTTCGTCCTGCAACGCCTGCTCGAGCAGCTGGGGCAGCTGTTACGGGCCAATCCGCAGCTGTACATCTCGGTCAACCTGGCCGCGTGCGACGTTATGGTGCCGCGCATCGGCCAGGTCATGGCGCGCTTGCTGACCCTGCATCGGGTCGCCGCCCGGCAAATCGCCTTCGAGGTTACCGAGCGCGGGCTGATCGACGTGGTGGTGGCCCGGGAAAACCTGCAGGCGCTGCGCGATGTCGGCCATCAGGTGCTGATCGACGATTTCGGCACCGGCTATTGCAGCCTCGCTTACCTGCAAACCCTGCCGGTGGATTGCCTGAAGATCGACAAGGCTTTCATCGATGCGCTGGGGCATGACGCGGCCAGCAGTGGTGTCGCTCCGCACATCATTCATATGGCGCAGTCGCTGCATTTGAAGGTGATCGCCGAAGGCATCGAGCATGAAGCCCAGGCAGAACTGCTGAGCAGTGAAGGGGTGAAGTTCGGTCAGGGCTGGTTGTTCGCCCACGCCTTGAGCGCCGTGCAGTTCATCGAACTGATTACCCGTGGCCGCCGGTTTGCCAGCCGACGTCTGGACGATGAAGCCTGAAACGCGCTACACGGTCAGCGCCATGTAGAACTGCGTGCCCTGCCCCGGCCGCGAATAAACCCCCATCCGCCCGCCGTGCAACTGCACGATTTCCTTGCACAGCGCCAGGCCGAGCCCGGCTCCGCCTTTCTTCCGGCCGACCTGCACGAAAGGCTCGAAGATCCTTCCCTGCTGCCCGTATGCAATGCCCTCGCCGTTATCTTCGACGCTGATGATCACCCGATCGCCATGGCGTCGGGCCTGCAGGCGGATCAGACCGCCGGCGGCGGTATGGCGCAGAGCGTTGTCGATCAGGTTATCGAGCACCCGGTCCAGTTGTGGCTGATCGGCCTGCAGACGCGGCAGCGGGCCCTGCACTTCCACCAGCAGCTCGATGCCCTTGAGTTCGGCATCTTCGGTAAAGCGCGTCTGCGCCTGCTCCAGCAATTCGTCGATGGAACACGGCGCGAGGCTGAGCTTCTGCAGGCCGTTCTGGTAGCGCGAGAAGTTCAGCAGGTCGTTGATCAATTGCATCAGGCGCTGCATTTCTTCATTCACAGTATCCAGCAGATCGGCTTCACGGGAATCCGGGTCGAAACGCGCACGCTCACGGAACAGGCCGAACGCCATGTGCATGCCGGTGACCGGCGTGCGCAACTCGTGGGAAGCGCGCAGCACGAACTCGCTGCGTACCCGCTCGAAGGCGCGTTGCTCGGTGACGTCATGCAGCACCATTACCGCGCCAAGCACCTGTCCTTGAGTGTGCACGACAGGCGTCAGGCTGAAAGTCAGGACACGGGTTTCGCCATCGACCTCGATGGTCAAATCTTCCGGGGGACGCTCCAGGGTGCCGCCACGCAGCACCATCTGCAGTTGCTCATCGAGTTCGGGACGTTGCAAGGCCACATCCAGCGCCTGCCCGACTCGATCGGCCTCCCAGCCCAATTGACGCTGGGCCACCGGGTTGAGGTGTTCCAGACGCCCCTGGCGATCGATCATCAGCAGGCCGTCGTCGATGCTGTCCAGCACCGCCTGCAAGCGCTGCTGACCGGCCAGCAGTTCATCGACATTGGTGGCCTGATGCTCGCGCAAGGCCTCGGCCATGATGCCGAAGCGGCGGGTCAGTTGGTTCAGTTCAGACGCCGAGGACACCGGCAGCGTGACGTCGAAATTGCCCTGTCCGATATCGTCCGCGGCCCGCGCCAGTGCCTCGATGGGCCCGCCGAAACGCCGGGCGATGGCATGGGCGGTGGCGAATCCGATGATCAAGACCGCCAACCCGACCAGCCCCAGCAGACCGGCGATCAGCAAGGCCCGCTCCCGGGCACGACGCTCGGTATCGCTGATGCCGTCCAGGGCACGCTTGTGCTCGGCAATCAGGCCGTTGCGCAGCGCATTGAATCTTTTCGTGAGTTCGTCGTTGCCGCTGAGCACCTGAGTGGGATCGGGCGATGCTTCGTACGCCTTGATGAAACTCAGGTAGTCGGTCTTGGCTTTCTGGAATCCATAGCCGTTGCCCTCGCTCTCCGGCTCTTGGGCGATGCCCTCTTCCAACAACTTCAAATATTGCTGTTTGGACGCCTCGAAGGCAGAAGAGTCCGGTTTTTCGCTGAGCATCACGAGTAACTGATCGCCCAGCGTCTGGCGCAATTTGAGACCGATATCCAAGGTGACGAAGTTATTGCGCACCAGCGCTTCCTGGGTGCCAGCCATCTGCATCACGCTGACCAGCCCGAGCAACAGGCCGAGCAGCGCGACGGTGATCAGCGCGGAAATGCTCAGGAACAGCCGGGTCCGCAACTTCATCGCCAGTTTCATTGGCGGCGGCTCACAAGTTGTACTGTTTGCGTTTGCGGTACAGCGTCGATGCATCGATGCCTAAAGTCTTGGCCGCCTGATCCAGCGTGCCGGCGGTGGCGAGGACGGCACCGATATGGGCTTTCTCCAGTTCATCCAGGCTCAGGGCAGCGCCGATGCGCGGTGCGTTGTTGACCGGCGTTTCCGCCATCCCCAGGTGACTGATCTCAACCTTCTCCTGCGCACAGATGATGCTCGCGCGCTCGACCACATTGCGCAGCTCACGGATGTTCCCTGGCCAGCGATAACCCAACAGCGCTTCGCGGGCCTCTTCACTGAAACCCCGGGCCGGGCGCGCGTACTCTTTGACGAAACGCGCGAGGAAGCGATCGGCCAGGTTCAGGATGTCTTCCCTGCGTTCGCGCAGCGGCGGCAGGTGCAGGGTGATGACGTTCAGGCGATAGAGCAGGTCCTCACGGAAACGGCCATCGCGGACCATGTCTTCGAGGTTCTGGTTGGTGGCCGCAAGGATGCGCACGTCGGCGCGGCGGGTGACCGGGTCACCGACCCGTTCATATTCCTTGTCCTGGATGAATCGCAGCAATTTTGGTTGCAAAACCAGCGGAAAATCGCCGATTTCGTCAAGAAACAGCGTCCCGCCATCGGCCTGATTTACCCGTCCGAGGGTACTTTCGCTGGCGCCGGTAAACGCGCCACGGCTATGGCCGAACAGTTCGCTTTCCATCAGTTCGGCGGTCAGCGACGGGCAGTTGATGGTGATGCAGGACTTCTTCGCGCGTTTGCTCCAGCCGTGAATGGCCTGGGACAACTCACCTTTACCAGTGCCGGACTCGCCGAGGATAAGAATGTTGGCGTCGGTGTTGGCGACCTGGCGGGCGGTTTCCAGCACCACCTTCATCGCCGGGCTGTGGGAGTCCAAACCGTCCTTGGGTTTGCGCACTTCGCCTTCCAGCGCTTCCAGGCGCGCCGATAACTGTCGCACTTCCAGTTGTTTGGCCGTGGCCAGCCGCAGTTGATCCGGGCTGCAGGGCTTGACCAGGTAGTCGGCGGCACCGGCCTGAATGGCATCGACAGCGGTGTCCACCGCCGAGTGCGCGGTGACGATCACCACGCGCATCCACGGCGCCTGAACACGCATCTGAGCCAGCACGTCGAGGCCGTTGTCCTCGCCCAGGCGCAAATCGAGGAAACACAGATCGAACACCTGACGTTGCAGCAGCACGTCGGCCTGAGCGGCGCTGTTGGCGGTTGCCACGCTATAGCCTTCGTCTTCGAGGCAATAACGGAAAGTACGCAGGATGGCGGACTCATCATCCACCAGAAGAATACGGCCCTGATGTTCCGTGGCTGATTCCATTTTCCTACGCTCCTTAATGAATGGTCTTGGTTTAGTCCCGGAAAAATCGGGCAAGTTGCATGGTTCATTCTGATCCATTCCTGCGCCGACAGGATAGTCATCTCCCGCCACGCCGGTTTGGATCCCGATTCCACGAGCCTTTAATAGATAGACACTTATCAAACGCCCAACCGCATCTTTTTCTGACAGCAGCGCCCTGCTCGCAATTCAAAAATATTGCGACGACAGCGCAGGTGATCGTGCATTACGCACGACCGCGAAAAGCCGCATCGTGCAGGATGCGTCCGAAGGTCAATTCGACACCAATATAACTTATTGATTTATATAGATTTTTTATTAGAAAAAAACTGGCACGCAGGCTGCAATAACTCAAATATCGCAGGGCAATAACAAAGCGCCCTCAACCTAATACCCAAAGTGGGAGGAGCTTCAGGATGAATCGCCAACGTGCCACCCAATTGCGGCTGTCGCCCTTGTACCTACAGCAAGGTCTGTTTGCCGTATTGGCGCTGCTGATCACCTTGATTGCAGGTCAGCAATTTTTGCGCTGGGAACAGAGCCAGCAGCAGGAAGGGCCAAGCGTGTCGTTTCAGCACCCGACCCAAACCCACTTCAGCGCCGCAAGAAGCGGCATGGAAGACACTCATTCGATGCGAATGATGGATGTCGACCAACACCAGACGATGGATGAATCGCCTCGTCAGGAACGCTGGGTTTTCTAGGTTCACACACCTGGCGCATTCCATACGCCAGGCCTCTAAGTAAAGAAACGCAGCACCTCTAAATAAAGAAAAGCGTAAGGAGAATCACCATGTTGAGCTGGGCAATTACATTCTTGATCATTGCCATCGTCGCTGCCGTACTGGGCTTCGGTGGTATCGCGGGCACCGCCACGGGTATCGCCAAGATTCTCTTTGTCGTGTTCCTGGTGATGTTCATTGCTTCCTTCTTCTTTGGTCGCCGTCGCGGCTGACGAATGAACTTGTTCGAGTCGAGTTGATCTATCCGCCGTCCGGACGGAATCCGGATACATGACTAAGAAAGAGGCACCACGCTTCTTTCCCAGTGCGCCCACCCGAGGAAGGCAGGCGCATGACCAGGGGGTCGGGACGTTCTGCCTGTTTCAGGGGCGGAGTGACCTACGGGTACAGGGAGTACCTGCGAAAGGACCAGGTCAGGAAAAGCTGCGACGCAAGTTCGTTGATCACTCATGAATCGACGAACTTGCGGAGAGCTTATAAACGCAAAGCGCTGGATTAGAGCTATCTATCGGTTTGTTGCCGAACCCCGACATCACCCTTCCTTCATCTACTGGAAATCTCCTTTCCAGCTTCTCCATTGCGACCGTATATCGAGAAAAGACTGCGTAACCGCGGGGGAATTTTGTCGCGCCCGCTGTAGGATTTTCCCGAAATTTACGCCTCACGCGCCTGATCAGAAAATACTCAATTAGCGCTGTAATGGCCGGTTCACGGCACCTATGTCTGCCGAAATGTCGTATTCGAACCGATTGCGACGTCGCTTTCAGCTAAAAGACCTCATGCCGATTCGGCATAGGGTAGTCATTTACGGCATTAGACGTCGCTTCCTTGCATCGGAATAGTTGCGCCTTTTTTCGCCTGCCAGAGAGCCAGAACAAGCGCTCCGGGGCTCCTTATACGGGGGCGGTTGCACTCGACTTTTTCGCCAAAAGCGAAGCTGCTCGAGCCACTGTCCGAGTCAAACTGAAGTAAGGGTAAAGATATGAAGAAGGCAAAGCTTAGCCTCGCCTGGCAGATCCTCATCGGTCTGGTGTTGGGGATTGCAATCGGTGCGCTGCTCAACCATTTCAGTGCCGAGAAAGCCTGGTGGATCAGCAACGTTCTGCAACCGGCAGGCGATATCTTTATCCGTCTGATCAAGATGATCGTGATCCCGATCGTGATCTCCTCGCTGATCGTCGGCATTGCCGGCGTCGGTGACGCGAAAAAACTCGGCAGCATCGGCCTGAAGACGATCATCTACTTCGAGATCGTCACTACCATCGCCATCGTCGTCGGGCTGGTGCTCGCCAATGTGTTCCACCCGGGCTCGGGCATCGACATGAGCACCCTGGGTACTGTGGACATCTCCAAGTACAAGGCGACGGCGGCTGAGGTTCAGCACGAACACGCCTTCATCGAAACCATCCTCAATCTGATCCCATCCAACATTTTCGCGGCCATTGCCCGCGGCGAAATGCTGCCGATCATTTTCTTCTCGGTGCTGTTCGGCCTCGGTCTGTCGAGCCTCAAGCCCGAGTTGCGCGAGCCGCTGGTAACGATGTTCCAGGGCGTATCGGAAGCCATGTTCAAGGTCACCCACATGATCATGAACTACGCCCCTATCGGCGTTTTCGCCTTGATCGCGGTGACCGTGGCCAACTTCGGCTTCGCTTCCCTGCTGCCGCTGGCGAAACTGGTGATCCTGGTTTACTTCGCCATCGCTTTCTTCGCCTTCATGGTGCTGGGCCTGATCGCTCGCCTGTTCGGCTTCTCGGTGATCAAGCTGATGCGCATCTTCAAGGATGAGCTGGTGCTGGCCTACTCCACCGCTTCCTCCGAAACCGTACTGCCGCGCGTGATCGAGAAGATGGAAGCCTACGGTGCGCCGAAAGCCATCTGCAGCTTCGTGGTACCGACCGGTTATTCCTTCAACCTCGACGGTTCGACCCTGTACCAGAGCATCGCGGCCATCTTCATCGCCCAGTTGTACGGCATCGACCTGTCGATCAGCCAGCAACTGCTGCTGGTGCTGACTCTGATGGTTACCTCCAAAGGCATCGCCGGCGTTCCGGGCGTGTCCTTCGTGGTCCTGCTCGCCACCCTGGGCAGCGTGGGCATCCCGCTGGAAGGCCTGGCGTTCATCGCCGGTGTCGACCGCATCATGGACATGGCGCGTACCGCACTGAACGTGATCGGCAACGCCCTGGCGGTACTGGTTATCGCGCGCTGGGAAGGCATGTACGACGAGGCCAAGGGCCAGCGCTACTGGAACTCCCTGCCGCACTGGCGCAGCAAGGAAAAGCTGCCGGCGGGTGAAGTGTCCAAAAACTGACACAGCACCCTGTGGGAGCGGGCTTGCTCGCGAAGAGGTCGGCACATTCAACATCTGCGCTGACTGACACACCGCTTTCGCGAGCAAGCCCGCTCCCACAATAGATCCAGGCCAGCCCTCAGAGCTGCCCCCACAAACCCCGGACAAATCCGGGGTTTGTCGTTTCTGGCCACCCCGCTATCATTCGCGCATCTTTTGGGGGATTTGACTGATGCTCAATGGCCTGTGGCTTGGCTTCTTCATCGTGGCCGCCGTGTCGGCGCTGGTGCAATGGCTGGTGGGCGGTAACGCCGGGATCTTCGCGGCGATGGTGGAAAGCATCTTCGCCATGGCCAAGCTGTCGGTCGAAGTGATGGTGCTGCTGTTCGGCACCCTCACCCTCTGGCTGGGCTTTCTGCGCATCGCCGAGAAAGCCGGGATCGTCGAATGGCTGGCCAAGGTCCTGGGTCCGCTGTTCCTGCGCCTGATGCCGGAGGTTCCACCCGGCCACCCCGCCATCGGCCTGATCACCCTCAACTTCGCCGCCAACGGCCTGGGCCTGGACAACGCCGCCACGCCAATCGGCTTGAAGGCGATGAAGGCGCTGCAAGAGCTGAACCCCAGCGACACCATCGCCAGCAACGCGCAGATCCTGTTCCTGGTGCTCAACGCCTCCTCGCTGACCCTGCTGCCGGTGACGATCTTCATGTACCGCGCCCAGCAAGGTGCGCCCGACCCGACCCTGGTGTTCCTGCCGATCCTGCTGGCCACCAGCTGCTCGACCATCGTCGGTTTTCTCGCCGTGGCCTTCATGCAACGCCTGCGGGTCTGGGACCCGGTGGTGCTGGCCTATCTAATTCCCGGCGCCCTGCTGCTTGGCGGCTTCATGGCGCTGCTGGGCACCATGTCGGCGACCGCGCTGGCCGGATTGTCGTCGATCCTCGGCAATCTGACGCTGTTCGGGCTGATCATGCTGTTTCTGATTATCGGCGCGATGCGCAAGGTGAAGGTCTACGAGGCCTTCGTCGAAGGCGCCAAAGAAGGCTTCGACGTGGCGAAGAATCTGCTGCCGTATCTGGTGGCGATGCTCTGCGCCGTGGGCGTGCTCCGGGCGTCCGGTGCCCTGGATTTCGGCCTCGACGGGATTCGTCATCTGGTGGAATGGGCCGGCTGGGATACGCGTTTCGTCGACGCGCTGCCGACCGCGATGGTCAAGCCGTTCTCCGGCAGCGCCGCCCGGGCGATGCTGATCGAGACCATGAAGACTTCAGGCGTGGACAGCTTCCCGGCGCTGGTGGCGGCGACGATTCAGGGCAGTACCGAAACTACCTTTTATGTGCTGGCGGTTTATTTCGGCGCGGTGGGTATCCAACGGGCAAGGCATGCGGTGGGGTGTGCGTTGCTGGCCGAGTTGGCGGGTGTGCTTGGCGCTATTGGCGTTTGCTACTGGTTCTTCGGCTAACCAACAATCCTTGTGGGAGCGGGCTTGCTCGCGAATGCGGTGGGTCAGGCAACATTGATGTCGACTGACACTCCGTCTTCGCGAGCAAGCCCGCTCCCACAGGGGGGATCATCGTGTTCAGGGTCTTGGTGGCGGCGCGACTTTCTGGCCTTGCTCCACCGCCCACGCCACTACCTGCGCCGTCAACTGATCACTGGCCTGCCCAAACCCCGCAACCACCGCCGGCACCTTCACATCGCTCAACGGCTGGCGCACTTCAAAGCGGTGGCTGGCGAGCAGTCGCTGGTCATAGCCACGCACCAGCAGTGCATCGAACCGCACGACGACACTGGCGGCCGTGCCCTGATACTCGGTCTGAAACGCCTGCAGGCTACCGCCCAGCTCCAGGTCCGCCTGGAAATTACTGTCGTCGGTACTGAGCAGCGTCACCCGGCCATCGCGCTGGAACCCATCCAGCAGACGATTGCGCAGCAGCACCGGCGCCGGGTCGCTCCAGCGCGAACCCTTGTAGCTGCTGATCACATCGCCCTGGGGAATGACCGCAATATTCGGGCTGTTCAACGCCTCGCTGGCCTGGGGTTTGTTCAGACGCAGCGACCAACGCTGCACCGTTCCATGACTGGCGCTGCTTTGCGCCGCCGGCAACCGATACAGATTGAACGGCTCGGGCTCGGGCAGGATCGAGCAGGCGCCCATCAACGTGAAGCTGGCGAGTAGGGCAAGGCGGGTCAGCTTCATGGGGTGAATTCCTTGTGCTTGTCACTGCCCAGCAGGTAACCGCTGGGGTCGGCTTCCAGACGATTGGAGATCGCCCGCAGCGAGGTCAGGGTTTCGCGCAGCTCCCGTATCGCCGGGGCCAGGCCATTGAGGCCCTGCATCCCGCTGTTGAGCGAGTCCTGATTGGTGGTGAGCAGCTGGTTGATCGTCGCACTGCTCTGTTCCAGCGACTTCATCGCCTGACGGGCGCTGCCGAACATTTCCTTGCCCTGATCGTTGAGCAGGCCGTTGGCGTTGCGCATCAGCGCCGAGGTCTGTTCCATCATGGTGCTGGCCTGTTTGCCCACCGACGCCAACTGCTGCATGGCCGCCCGGATATCGCCCCGTTGTTCGGCAATGACTCCGGTGGTTTTTTCCAAGTGATCGAGGGTCTTGCTGATGCGTTCGATGTTTTCGGTGGAGAACATCATGTTGGCGTTGTGCATCAGCACGTTCACGCCGGCAATCAGGTCATTGCTGTCGGTAAGCAGGCGGGCGATGGGCGAGGGCGCGGCGATGATGGTCGGCAGGTTGCCGTCCTTGCCCTTGAGCGTCGGGCTCTGTGGCGTACCGCCGCTGAGCTGGATGATCGAGGTGCCGGTCACCCCGGTCAGCGCCAGCTTGGCCTGGGTGTCTTCCTTGACCGGCGTGTCGCCGGCCAGGCGAATCCGCGCCAGCACCCGACGCGGGTCTTTCGGGTCCAGGCGCAGCTGGATCACATCGCCGACTTTGATACCGCTGTACGCCACGGAGCTGCCGCGGGACAGACCACTGACCGCTTCGTTGAACACCACTTCGTAGTCCTTGAACTCGGTGTCGACGCTGGATTTGGCCAGGAACAGGCCGAAGAGCAGGGCGCCCGCCACCACAATCACGGTGAACAGGCCGATCAATACATGATGGGCTCGGGTTTCCACGTCAGACCTCGTTGAGCTGTTGGGCGGCTGTCAGTGCCGCGCGGCCGCGAGGGCCATGGAAGTATTCGTGAATCCACGCGTCGTCGGTTTCCGAGACGACATCGATGGCATCGGCCACCAGCACCTTTTTCTGCGCCAGCACCGCCACCCGATCGGTGATGGTGTAGAGGGTGTCGAGGTCGTGGGTCACCAGGAAAACGCTCAGACCCAGTGAATCGCGCAGGGTCAGGATCAATTGATCGAAAGCGGCGGCACCGATCGGGTCGAGGCCGGCGGTGGGTTCGTCGAGAAACAGGATGTCCGGATCCAGCGCCAGGGCCCGCGCCAGCGCCGCGCGCTTGATCATGCCGCCAGACAGCGAGGCGGGGTACTTGTCCGCCGCCGACAGCGGCAGTCCGGCCAGGGCCATTTTCACGGCCGCCAGGTGCTCGGCATCATCACGGCTCAGACCGGCGTGCTCGATGAGGGGCAGGGCGACGTTCTCGGTCACGGTCAACGAAGAGAACAGGGCGCCTTTCTGGAACAGCACGCCGAAGCGCCGTTCCACCAGCGAGCGCTCGTGTTCGGACAGGCTCGGCAGGTTCTTGCCGAAGACCCTCACCTCACCCTCGCTGGGCTGACGCAGGCCGACGATGCTGCGCAACAGCACCGACTTGCCGCTGCCGGAACCACCGACAACCGCAAGGATCTCGCCCTTGTACAGGTCCAGGTCGAGGTTCTCGTGCACGCTCTGGCGGCCGAAGCGATTGCATAGCCCACGGACTTCGATCACCGCCTCGGCGGGGGCTCTGTGTAGACGACTCACCAGCTGATCTCCATGAAAAACATCGCGGCCACGGCGTCGAGCACGATCACCACGAAAATCGACTGCACCACGCTGGAGGTGGTGTGCGCGCCGACGGACTCGGCGCTGCCGCTGACCTTGAAGCCTTCCAGACAGCCGATGGCGGCGATCAGGAAGGCGAACACCGGCGCTTTGACCATCCCCACCAGGAAGTGCTGAACGCCGATGTCCTGTTGCAGCAGCGACAGGAACATCGCCGGCGAGATATCCAGCGACACCGCGCAGACCACGCCGCCGCCGACGATCCCCGCGACCATCGCCAGGAACGTCAGCATCGGCAACGCGATCAGCAGGGCCAGGACCCGTGGCACCACCAGCAACTCCATCGGGTCCAGGCCCAGGGTGCGGATGGCGTCGATTTCTTCGTTGGCTTTCATCGAGCCTATCTGCGCGGTAAAGGCACTGGCGGTGCGCCCGGCCATCAGGATCGCGGTCAGCAGTACGGCGAATTCACGCAGGAAGGAGAACGCCACCAGATCCACGGTAAACACCGTGGCGCCGAAATTGGCCAGCACCGTCGCCCCGAGAAACGCCACCACGGCGCCCACCAGAAAGGTCAGCAGGGCGACGATGGGCGCGGCGTCCAGGCCGGTCTGTTCGATGTGCGCGACCATCGCCGTGACCCGCCAGCATTTGGGGCGAAACAGTCCGCGCAGGATGGTTTCCAGGATCAGACCGACGAAGCCCAGCAGTTGCAGGGTGTCCTGCCAGACCGTGTCCACGGCGCGACCGATGCGGGTCAGCAATTGAATGCCGACGTTGATTTCCGGTTCCTTGATCGGCACGCAGAAGTCGGTCAGCGAACGGTAGACCGTCTGCAACAAGGCACGGTCGGCGGCAGAGATGGTGCAATCGGGATGTTCGGCGGAGCGCCCCAAACGCTCGGAACCCAACAGCTCCACCAACAATGAAGCCCCGGCAGTATCCAAGGCGCCGAGGCCGTTGAGGTCGATGCGGGTGTTGGCGTCGTATTGGCCTTCGAGCTTCTCGCTCAGGTGCTTGAGGTCGGCGTAATGGGCGAGCGTCCAGTCCCCCGTCACCCGGATCTGAGGTGGGGAGAGCGAGGTGTCCAGTCGGGCATTGCCGGCCACTGCGTTACTGCTCATAAGCTCCGTGCTTTCAAATGATTACGCGAATCTACGTAATAGCACGAACCCGGTTACTTTTCTTTGGTCGGTGTGCTGTCCGTGATATCAAAACGCAGCACGCCGATGACCTGACCGTCTTCAGTCAACACCCGGACCTGCCACTTGCCCGCCGGGTTGCCGGGGAAGTTCTGCTTGTGGGTCCAGGCACGGTAGCCTTCCTTGCGCCCGCCGTGGATATCCAGGGCGATGCGATCCACCTCTTTGCCGTTGAACTGCCAGACGTGATAGATCCGCTCGTTGAGACCGCGCGGGGCATTGATCGCGGTGTAGGCATACAGGCCATCGCCGCGGATCTGCGCGACGCTGACTTCGTCCAGGCTCTTGCCCGGCGTGCGATCCTGGACCTGAGTGCTGATGGCCACGTCGGTCATCCACAGGGTGGCCGGCGGCACCCAGGAACGCAGCACCCAGCCCACGCCGCCGATGCCGACGGTGATGCTGAGGATCGCCAGGGCATTGCGCACGGTGCGGATCGGGAAGATCGACGCCAGGCTTGGGAAGGACAACAACACGGCGATGCCCAGCGCCCACTTGAAGCTCTGCGAGGTGGTCAGGTGCATGATCACCGGCAACGCGGTGAGGAGGGCGGCGAACAGGGTCAGGGTATGCAGCGCCAGGAACGCCCAGCGCCGTGGCGCCAGCCATTTGTAGTACAGGGGATCGATGATGGAAATCAGCGCAGCGATGCCCAGCAGGCCAGTGAAAAACAGCTGGCCGCTGTTCCAGGTGGTGGTGATGAAAAAGAACGGCAGGACGAAAAACAGGCTTTCCTGATGGATCATCTGCGTCGCGTAGCGCAGCAGCGGCTGGGGAATCTCGCGCTTGAAGATCCGGGCGAACAGCTTGGTCAGGCTGTTTTCCAGCATCAGCCAGACCCAGCTGATAAGCATGATGGTGGTGATCCAGCTCGCCAGCCCCTGTTGGCGATCCACCAGAATGAAGCTGCCGACCCCGGAGACAAAACCGCCAAGCGCGATGACCCCGGGGTAGCGCTTCATCAGTTCGAGGATGCGCTGTACGAAAAGGGTCAGGTTCTGCATTCGGCGGTTCACATCAGTCGTAGGAAAAATCCCCGACAGGGTACCGCTGGCAGGGCGGCGTGGCGAGCCTCGGCAGCTGCTACAGGGTCCGTGTCGATCTTCGATATAAATGCCAACCCAGAATTGTCAGGACGAGCAGGCCCAGCCCACCGGCAATTACCCACAACACCTGATCATCGCCGAGCAGCGGCTTCTCGATCCGGATATACCCCGGCTGCATCAGCAATTCACGCATGGCCTTGTTGGCTTCCGCCAGCGTCACCGACTGCAACTCCTTCGCCGGATTGGCGAATCGCCCGTCTTCGTAGTCGCCGATGGCGCTCCAGTAGTAATCGGCCAGCGCGCTGTTGCCTTGCACCGCCCAGGACTGGCGGGCGATGGCGGCCTGCTTGAGGCGGTTGAAGGTCTCGGCGTTCAGGCCGTTGAGCAGTTGCGCCTTCAGCTCCTCCAGCACCTGCTGCGCCTTGTCCACATCGTCCCGTTCAAGGTCCGCGTTCAGGCTCATGAAGCCCACGCCGCCGAACACCTCGCGCTCGGCCCAGGGCCCGTAGGACAGGCCGTACGCCAGACGCAACTGGCGATAGAGCGCCCAGTCCAGATAGTCCTTGAGCAGATCGAAGGTCTGGTCGTGCTGATCTTCCAGCACCGGCTCCGGCACCAGCCAGTGCAGCTTGGCTCCGTCGCCGACAAAGCCGCGGATCAGGCTGCGCTCATGGGCGGCGCTGGATTTGATTTGCGGCAGTTCCGGGTGGGCGGTCGGCTCGATCGGTTTGAGCGCACCGTAGGTCCGCTCCAGATAGGCCGGCAGCAGGCGATCGAGGTCGCCGACCACGATCAGCGTCATGTTGTTGGGCGCGTACCAGTCCTTGCGCACCTTCTCCAGTTGCTCGCGGGTCAGTTGATCGACCTCCGCGCGCTCGGAACATTTGAGGCCCAGCTCGACGGCCAGTTGCTTGCTGGCGCTGTGCCCCAGATCCTGGCGGTCCAGCCAGCGTTGCAGATGAGAGTAATGGCCGCCGTCTTCGCGCTCGACCACTTGTTTGGCGGCATTGACGGCGTTGTCGTCGAATCGGGTCTGGGTCAGCAAATCCAGCAGCAGATCGAGGACTTTGCGCTGGTTTTTCGCCGGGGCTTCGATCACGAAGGTGGTGTCGGCGTTGCTGGTGAAGGCGTTCCACTCGCCGCCCAGGGCCTGCATGCGCTCCTCGAGGCCGCCTTCGCCGCTGGCGTCGATGCCGCTGAACAGCAGATGTTCGAGCAGGTGTGGCAGCTCCTTGTCGGCGCATTTGAAATCGTCGATGCCGACACCCACCACCAGCCGAATCGCCACATGCCCGCGCTCCGCGCCCGGCTTGAGCAGGATTTGCACGCCATTGCGCAGGGTATAACCCTCGACCTGGAAGCGATCCAGGGCAAGGGAGGGCAGTGAACCGAGCAACAGACAGGCGAACAGCAGGCAACGCATAACGAGCTTCCATACGGCTGATTGGAGATCCGAGTCGCTTTTCAGGGCGCCATCGCGAGCAGGCTCGCTCCCACAAAGTCAGATTCCTTTGGGAGCGAGCCTGCTCGCGATGATCCTCAACCTGAACTGATGTTACTGACTGACCACACCGCCAGACGTTCAAGGCGAATGCGTGGTATCGGTCAAATCATCGACCGCCAGGGCTCCGGTTTCCGACGTTTCCAGCACCACATAAGCACTGCTGCAGAACAGCGAATTGAGGCGCTTCATGTCGGCGATCAACTCAAGATGCAGGGAACTGGTCTCGATACTCTGCACGATCTTACGTTGCAAACGGCTGACATGCGCGTGGGCCAGGCGGCGTTCCTGTGCGCGAAAGCGACGTTTCTCGCGCAGCAGCTGGCGGGCGCTTTCCTTGTCTGCGCTCAAGAACACCGACAGGCCCAGCCGCAGGTTGGCGATCAACTGACTGTTCAATCCCGCCAGCTCTTCCAGACCCACCTCGGAAAACGAGCGGCGCTGAGAGGTTTTCTGCTGCTGGACCTTGCGCAGCATGCGTTCGATCAGGTCGCTGGCCAGTTTCAGGTTGATCGCCAGTTCGATGATCTCGGCCCAGCGCCGGCTGTCCTGATCACTGAGGTCTTCACGGGGCATCTGCGCCAGATACAACTTGATCGCGCTGTAAAGCGACTCGACATCATCGGTCATGCGGCGCATTTCCTGGGTGACGGCAGTCTGATTGCCACGCAGGACATCCGACATCGATTCGAGCATGCTGTCGATCAAGTCGCCGATACGCAGCGTTTCCCGGGCGGCGTTGGCCAGCGCCAGACTCGGTGTATCCAGTGCGCTCAGATCAAGATGCCTGGGTTTGGCCGTGCCATTGACTTGCGGGCGCTCGGGCAGCAGCCAGGCACAGAACCTGGCCATCGGCCCGACGGTGGGCAGCAGAATCAAACAACGCGCCGTGTTGTAGAGCAGGTGGAAGCCGATGACCATTTCCTGCGGGCTGAAGTCGAGGCTGTCGATCCAGTGCACCAACGGGTCGAGCACCGGAATGATCAGTACCAGACCAATCAGCTTGTACAACAGGCTACCGAGCGCCACCTGACGCCCGGCGGCGTTCTGCATGCTGGTGCTGAGGAACGCCAGCACACCGCTGCCGATATTGGCGCCGATCACCAGGCCGAGGGCCACCGGCAGGCCGATCACCTTGGCGCCGGCCAGGGTCGCGGTCAGCAGCACCGCCGCCAGGCTGGAGTAGGAAATCATCGCGAACAGCGCGCCCATCAGGGCATCGAGCAGAATGTCGCCGGTCAGCGAAGCGAAGATCACCTTCACGCCCTTGGCATGGGTGATGGGCGCCGCGGCCTCGACGATCAGTTGCAGCGCCAGAATGATCAGGCCCAAGCCGATAGCGACACGGCCCATCTGGCCCAAGCGGGTCTGCTTGCGCGACAGGAAGAAGATCACTCCGATGAAAATCAGCAACGGCGACAGCCATGACAGGTCGAAGGTCAGCACCCGCGCCATCAGCGCCGTACCGACGTCGGCGCCGAGCATGGTCGACAGGGCAGGGGTCAGCGCCATCAGGCCCTGACCGACGAAGGAGGTGACGAGCATGGCCGTGGCGTTGCTGCTCTGGACCATCGCCGTCACTGCAATCCCCGAGAGAAAGGCCAGCCAGCGTTTGGACATGTTGCGGCCAATGACATGGCGCAGGTTGGAACCGTAGACCCGCAGGATGCCGGTACGGACGATGTGCGTGCCCCAGATCAGCAAGGCCACGGCTGAAAGCAAATTGAGCAGGGTGAGCATAAAGGCCCCCTGTGGTGGTAGCGCCCCAAAGGAGCAAGTTGACGGTACCGCGAGGTTCTACGTGTTGTACTTAAGCTGTAGTTGGCTAACGGTCTGGGCGCCAGCATCGCATAGCTAAAGAAGTGATTGAAACAAAAGTGTCATGAAAACAGCTTCATGCAGACAAGCAAAAGGGGCCCGAAGGCCCCTCGCTCTGTTCTTCCTGTAGGAGCCGAGCTTGCTCGCGATGGACTCAAGAACGCCGCGGGGCATCAGGTGCCCAGCGTCATCGTTGACGACCATCGCGAGCAAGCTCGGCTCCTACAAGGGAGGGCCGGTTACTGCCCCGGAATATCCTTGCGCAGTTTCACCGGATCCTGCTGCTGTTTCTTGCGGGCGATCGCGGTGCGCATCTTGATGTTGATCGCTTCCACCGCCAGCGAGAACGCCATGGCGAAGTAGACGTAGCCTTTTGGCACGTGAACGTCGAAGGATTCGGCAATCAGCACCGTACCGACGATCAGCAGGAATGCCAGCGCCAGCATCTTCAGCGACGGGTGCTTGTCGATGAACTCGCTGATGGTGCCCGAAGCCAGCATCATCACCAGCACCGCCACGACGATCGCCGCGACCATGACCGGTACATGGGAAACCATGCCGACGGCAGTGATCACCGAGTCAAGGGAGAACACGATGTCGATGATCGCGATCTGCACGATGGTGTAGAGGAAGTTGCCGCCCTTGCCGCTCGGCTCGTCGTTGGACTCATCCTCGCCTTCCAGCGCGTGGTACATCTCCTGGGAGCTTTTCCACAGCAGGAACAGGCCACCGAAGAACAGGATCAGGTCACGCCCGGAAATGCCCTGGCCGAATACTTCGAACAGGTCGGCGGTCAGGCGCATGACCCAGGTGATGGACAGCAGCAACAGAATCCGCGTGATCATGGCCAGCGCCAGACCGAAGATCCGGGTGCGCGCCTGCATGTGCTTGGGCATGCGGCTGACCAGGATCGAAATCATGATGATGTTATCGATACCCAGAACGATTTCCAGGGCGGTCAGGGTAAAGAAGGCAACCCAGATTTCAGGGTTGGTCAGCCATTCCATGTGTATTCCTTTGAGCGTGTGTTAAACCACAAAGGGTCCGGGCTTCAGACAGCGAAGCCGGGACCCTTAATGGCGAGTCTTGGGCTTATAGAGTGCTGAACAGCGGAAAAATCCCCATCAGCAGTGCTGCAACCAGTATGCACATGCACACCAGCACTGCCCACTTGAGGGTGAAGCGCTGGTGGTCACCGAAGTCGATACCGGCCAGGGCCACCAACAGATAAGTCGATGGTACCAGCGGGCTCAACAAGTGGACGGGTTGACCGACGATCGAGGCACGTGCCATTTCCACCGCGGTTATACCGTAGTGGCTGGCGGCTTCGGCAAGTACCGGCAACACGCCATAATAAAATGCATCGTTCGACATGAAGAAGGTGAACGGCATGCTCACCAGCGCCGTGATCACTGCCAGATACGGGCCGAGGAAGTCCGGAATCACTGCCAGCAGGCTTTTCGACATCGCGTCGACCATCCCGGTGCCGGTGAGGATACCGGTGAAGATACCGGCGGCAAAGATCAGCCCGACCACTGCCAGCACACTGCCGGCGTGAGCCGCGACACGGTCCTTCTGGGCTTGCAGGCATGGGTAGTTGACGATCATCGCGATACTGAAGGCCACCATGAACAGCACCGGCAGCGGCAACAGGCCGGCGATCAGGGTGCACATCAGGCCCAGGGTCAGGGCGCCGTTGAACCAGATCAGTTTCGGGCGGCGAGCATCCGGAAATTGCGAAACAGTGATTTCGCTGTGATCGATCTCATCGCCCACCAGATGCAGTTCACCCAGACGAGCGCGTTCACGTTTGCCGTAGAAATAGGCGATTGCCAGGATCGCCACAACGCCGGCAGCCATTGCCGGAATCATCGGCACGAAGATCGCCGAAGGGTCGACGTGCAGCGCACTGGCGGCACGAGCGGTCGGACCACCCCACGGGGTCATGTTCATCACGCCGCCGGCGAGGATGATCAGGCCGGCCATGATCCGCGGGCTCATGCCGATGCGGCTGTAGAGCGGCAACATGGCGGCGACGCAGATCATGTAAGTGGTGGCGCCGTCACCGTCCAGGGACACGACCAGGGCCAGTACGGCAGTACCGACCGACACTTTCAGCGGGTCGCCCTTGACCATCTTGAGGATCTTGCGCACGGCCGGGTCGAACAGGCCGGAGTCGATCATCAGGGCAAAGTACAGGATGGCGAACATCAGCATCACGCCGGTCGGCGCGAGTTTGGTGATGCCTTCGAGCATCATCGGGCCGATTTTCGGGCCGAAACCACCGAACAGGGCGAAGACGATCGGGATGATGATCAGAGCGATCAGCGCGGACAGGCGCTTGGTCATGATCAGGAACATGAAGGTGATGACCATGGCGAAGCCAAGGAAAGTCAGCATGGGAATACTCCAGGCGTAGCGCAGCTAGGGAATGGGCGGACCGGTTCGGATCAGCGCAAAACGGGAAGCACGAGACGTACGGGTGGAGTTGTGGCGAAGCGGCGGGTAAAGGACATCAGGATCACCATTGTTGTTGTTAAATGGACCTGGCGAGCATCGATACACTCGCATTTGGCCAACCGGTCTATTGCCGGCAGTGAGGCGATCCTAATCGCGCAAGCTTTCAGCCAGCTTTCGCCAATGAAAGGCATGACCGGAAGTACGACCGATCGTCGGACGGGGTTTTGAGCCCATACTTGTGGCGAGGGGGCTTGCCCCCGTTGGGCTGCGCAGCAGTCCCATCTTTTGGGGCCGATTCGCGACCCAACGGGGGCAAGCCCCCTCGCCACAATGCCCTCATCGCTGTTGACTGGCATTTAGGGCTCAGGAGGAAAAGAGATGAAGGCGCTTCACACCGGCGGCTGCCATTGCGGGCAACTGCGCTATCAGTTCAGCGGGCCGTTGCAGGATATCGCCCACTGCCATTGCTCGATTTGCCGACGGGTCAGCGGCGGCATCGTCACCACCTGGATCACTATTCCTTCATCGGCCTTTCAATGGCTGACCGGCACACCCTCGCAGTACGACTCTTCAGCCACCTGCGTGCGATATTTCTGCGGCCATTGTGGGGCGCAGCTGGCACTGACCACCCACCTGAGCCCCGATAGCATCGATGTGACCATCGCCACCCTCGACCATCCCGAACAGGCAGCGGCCGAGCGCCACATCTGGACCGACAGCCGCCTGCCGTGGCTGCACCTGGACGAGCATCTGCCGCAGGAACCGGAAGAAACCCTATAGGTTGATCAAAAAATAGACAGGTCCAGCGGGCGAATCGCGCCCATCCAGATCGCGTGATCACGGTGGTCCAGCAGATCGTTCCCCGTGTCAGGGTGCAGGAACACCACCAATCCCTTGCGGTTGAGCGCCAGCCACGGCAGCACCTCGCCAATCAGCTCCGGTCCGAAGGCCAGTTGGCAGCTCCAGTCCGGATGTGGCCCCACCGGGCGTTCGTGCATGCGGCCCATCTTCAACGGGAACAAATGCGCCGCCTGTTCGCACAGCTCGCGCGCCTGATCGATGGTGCCGGCATCGAAATAAACATGGGCGTGATAGCCCTTGATCGCTTGCATCTGAAGCCCTCTGAATCGTTTCGAACCCTCGTTGTTTCCCGCGTGTCACACCTCTATAGGCGACAAACAAGGAGCTCAGCCATGAAAAATGCCGAAACGCCGGTGGTCAAAGTGGTGCTCTATGGTGCCATGAGTAGCCTTGGGAGCGCGCTGATGGCTGAACTGCTGCGGCGCCAGCATGAAGTGATCGCCATCCTCGATGAGCTCAATGCGCTCGCGCCGCGACCCGGGCTGCGCACCAAAACCGGCGATCTGTTCGAAGCCGAACGGGTCAAGCAGAGCGTAGCCGGCAGCTCGGCAGTCGTCTGTCTGCTGGACTCGCCCGGGTTGCCGCTCAACAGCGAATACGTGGAGAAAACCATCGTGCCGGGGCCGGTGGAGCAGGTGCTGGCGTCAGATGCGTTGATCGACGGGATGCAGGCTGCGGGCGTCAGCCGGTTGATTCTGGTCGGGGACTTCGAGGTGCTGGACGATCCGGACACCTTCGATCCCCTGCAACGTCATGCCGCCGAGGAAATCCGTGAGGCTCTGCAAAGCAGCGCATTGCAGTGGACGCTGGTGAATGCGCCGCGAGGCGTACCTGGATTGACCATCGAGCATTTCAGCCAGATCAGCAGCAGCCTGGAACCGGGCCTGGCCGAGCCACTTGAGCGTCTGGCCCGTACCGCCGCTGGCATTGTCGATGAGCTGCGTTTGAATCTGCATATTGGCGAGCATGTGGATTTTGTCGCGACCTCCTGAACGCTGCGATCTTTGATCTTCAAACCGCAATCGAAGGAAGCGTCAAACCGTTGAGCGACTGCGCACTGTCAGCCTGCTCCGCCATCAGCCAATCCACGAACCGCTGTATCAACGCCCCACGCCGCTTACGCTGCGGCAATACCACGTAGTACCCCAGCCGCGAAATCACGGTTTCCTCTATCGGCCGGCACAACAGCCCCTGCGCCAGCAAGTTATCCACAAGGTGCCGCCAGCCGATTGCCACGCCCTGACCACCAATCGCGGCCTGAATCAGCAGGGTGTAGTTATCGAACCGCAACTGCCCCGGAGCGGGAGGCGAGGTGATCCCCAACTCGCGAAACACACCGCTCCAGTCGAACCAGTTGCTGCTGTGTTCACCCCGCAGGTGCAACAGCGGAAATTCCAGCAAGGCCTTGGGTGGCAAGGGCAGGGGACGTTCGTTCAACAGCTGCGGGCTGCACACCGGGAAGACTTCCTCGCTGAACAACCAATGGCTCTCGCCCTGCTTGAAGCGCCCGTCACCGAACAACACCGCCACATCGATATCAGTGCGCAGCATGTTGTGGCTGCGCTCGCTGGTCACCAGGCTGACATCGACCTGTGGATTGGCCGCGTGAAACCGGTGCAGGCGCGGCATCAGCCAGTACGCAGCGAACGCGAAATCGGTCGCCACCTGCAGCACCTCGTGTTGATGCTGCGCGCTGATCGCGCTCAATCCCGCGTCGATATTCTGCAAACCGAGCTGAACCTGCTCGAAAAGGATCATCCCGACTTCGGTCAGTTCGATACCGCGATAAATGCGGTCGAACAGGCGGGTGGCCAGTTGTTCTTCCAGACGCTTGATCTGCTGGCTGATCGCCGGCTGCGTGGTCCCCATCTCGACCGCAGCCGCCGTAAAGCTGCGATGACGCGCCGCCGCTTCAAAGGCACGGAGCAAATCCAGAGACAGGTCACCGAGGGCGTCATACATAAGCTGTGCTTATCCTAGTCATTGTCGCGCATGGGCTTTACCGCAAAGCTGGCGGATTTCATTCTCGACCCAGCACTCTCGCATAAACATCCACTATGGAATGCCGCGATCACATGAAGCGCAAGAACATTCTTTTCATCATGGCCGATCAAATGGCCGCGCCAATGTTGCCTTTCTACGGCCCTTCGCCCATCAAACTGCCTAATTTGAGCCGCCTCGCCGCACAAGGCGTGGTGTTCGACTCCGCGTATTGCAACAGCCCACTGTGCGCACCGTCGCGATTTACCCTGGTCAGCGGCCAGTTGCCCAGCAAGATCGGCGCCTACGACAACGCTGCGGATTTTCCCGCCGATGTACCGACCTATGCCCATTACCTGCGCCGCCTGGGCTATCGCACTGCACTGTCGGGCAAGATGCACTTCTGCGGCCCGGACCAGTTGCACGGTTACGAAGAGCGCCTGACCAGCGACATTTACCCCGCCGACTACGGTTGGGCGGTGAACTGGGACGAGCCGGACGTGCGTCCGACCTGGTATCACAACATGTCATCCGTACTACAGGCCGGTCCTTGTGTACGTACCAACCAGCTGGATTTCGACGAAGAGGTGGTGTTCAAAGCCCAGCAGTACCTGTTCGACCATGTTCGTGAAGACGGCGATCAGCCGTTCTGCCTGACCGTTTCCATGACTCACCCCCACGATCCTTACACCATTCCCAAGGCGTTCTGGAATCTGTACGACGACGCCGAAATCCCGTTGCCGGAAACCCCGGATCAACACGATCTCGATCCTCACGCCCAGCGTTTGCTCAAGGTCTACGACCTTTGGGACAAACCGCTGCCTGTGGATAAGATTCGCGACGCCCGTCGAGCCTATTTCGGTGCGTGCAGCTATATCGACAGCAACGTCGGCAAACTTCTGGAAACCCTCGAGGAAACCGGGCTGATCGACGACACCATCATCGTTTTCTCCGGCGACCACGGCGACATGCTCGGCGAGCGTGGCCTCTGGTACAAAATGCACTGGTACGAAATGGCTGCGCGGGTGCCCCTGTTGATAAGTGCCCCAGGGCAGTTCGGCGCCGGTCGTGTCAGCGCCTCGGTATCCACCGCCGACCTGCTTCCGACCTTCGTTGAACTGGCGGGTGGCTCGCTGGAACCGGGCCTGCCGCTGGACGGGCGCTCTCTCGTATCGCACCTGCAAGGGCAGGGCGGGCACGACGAGGTGTTTGGCGAGTACATGGCCGAAGGCACCATCAGCCCGTTGATGATGATTCGCCGTGGCCCTTACAAATTTATCTACAGCGAAGATGACCCTTGCCTACTCTTCGATGTGCAAAACGATCCGAAGGAGCTGGAGGAGCTCAGCCAGTCCCCGCAACATCGCCAGCTGTTTGACGAATTTCTCGCCGAAGCACGGGCCAAATGGGACATATCGTCGATTCACCAACAGGTGCTCGCCAGCCAGCGACGCCGGCGTTTCGTTGCCGAGGCGCTGACCCTCGGCAAGCTGAAGAGCTGGGATCACCAGCCGCTGGTGGACGCCAGTCAGCAATACATGCGCAACCATATCGACCTTGATGATCTGGAGCGTAGAGCACGTTATCCACAACCCTGCCAAAACCAATAATGTTGAGGGGAAGTCCATGCAAAGGTTATCCACAGTACTGACGGTCGGGCTTTTGGCCCTCAGCAGTGCGTCGGCGTTTGCCGACCAATGCGAGACGGTGAAAATGGCCGATCCGGGCTGGAGCGACATCGCCGCGACCAACGCCATCACCGGTTTTCTGCTGGACGGCATGGGCTACAAGGCCAAGGTCGACACCCTCGCGGTGCCGATCACCTTTGGCGGGCTCAAGGATGGCCAGGTGGATGTGTTCCTGGGTAACTGGATGCCGGCGCAACAGGGCTTCTACGACAAGTTCGTGGCCACGGGCGATGTCACGCAACTGGCCAAGAACCTGGACGGCACCGAATTCACCCTCGCGGTCCCGGATTATGTATGGAACGCGGGTGTGCATAACTTTGCCGACCTGAACAAGTTTGCCGACAAGTTCGACCACAAGATCTACGGCATCGGCTCGGGCGCACCGGCGAACATTTCCCTGCAGGAAATCATCAAGAAGAATGATTTCGACATGGGCCAGTGGAAACTGGTGGAGTCCAGCGAGCAGGCGATGCTGGCTGAAGTCTCCCGCGCGGTGAAGAAACAGAAGTTCGTGACCTTCCTCGGCTGGACCCCACACCCGATGAACGTGCAGCTCAAGATGCACTACCTCAAGGGTGGCGAGAAATACTTCGGCGACACCGGCACCGTGCACACTCTGACCCGCAAAGGTTATGCACAGGCCTGCCCGAACGTCGGCAAGCTGCTGACCAACCTGAGCTTCACTCAGGAAATGGAGAACAGCATCATGGCCGAGGTGGTGAACAAGAAAGTCAGCAACGCCGATGCGGCCAAGGCCTGGATCAAAGCCAACCCGGCGGTGCTGGACAAGTGGCTTGATGGAGTGAAGACCGTGGATGGCAAGGATGCGTTGCCGGCGGTCAAAGCCAAACTCTGATCCAATGCGGGAGCGGGCTTGCTCGCGAATGCGGCCTGTCAGTCAAAATATCGCTGGCTGA
>NZ_JBSVXG010000042.1:0-35367 GCF_054070595.1 Pseudomonas sp. SDO55104_S430
GGTCGTCAACGATAACGCTGGGCATCTGACACCCTGCGTTATCCCAACCTCCATCGCGAGCGTGCTCGCTCCTACAGGGTTGAGCGGTTATTGCGCAGAATCGAGAAATTCAACGCCGCCGCCAGCGACAGCCACACCACATACGGAAACAGGATCAGCCCTGTGATGACATCCAACCGCATCGCCATCACCACCATCGCCACGGCCACCAGCCACAACAACGCCAGGATCACCATACTGGCCAACACTTGGCGCGCACCGAAGAACACCGGCGTCCACAGCGTATTGAGGGCAATTTGCGCCGCCCACAACGCCAGCACCATCTGACTGCCCGGTATCAGGGTCAGACGATAGCCAGCCCAGGCAAGCAGCAGGTAAAGCGTCGTCCAGGCCACCGGAAACACCCAGTTGGGCGGTGTGAAAACCGGCTTGTTGAGCGATGCGTACCACTCACCCGGTTTGAAAAAGAAACCGCTGCTCGCGGCAGCCGCACAGGCTAGAAGAAAAATGAAAAAGGTCATCATCGGTCCTTGGCTGAGGCCATCATGTTGGCGGTCTCAACCTTAGAGGCCCTGTGATGCGAAAAAATCCCTGCATTTTCTGTGGGAGCGAGCCTGCTCGCGATGGTTGCCGGGGCACCGCGGGGCATCAGGTGCCCTGCGTTATCGTTGACGACCATCGCGAGCCTGCTCGCTCCTAAAATTACAGGTAGAGGGCAGCTATACGGTGAACTGCGACACCACCTTGCTCAAGCCAATCGCAAGCTTCGACAGCTCATTGCTGGCCACCGAAGTCTGGTCAGCGGCGCTGGTGCTCTGGATGGACAGGTCCTTGATGCTCATCAGGTTCTGATCCACCGAACGTGCGACGTGGGCCTGTTGTTCGGAGGCGGTGGCGATCAGCAGGTTACGCTCGTTGATTTCCGCCACGGCCCTGGAGATTTCGCGAATCGCCTCCCCCGCTTCGCGGGCAATTTCAAGGGTTCGAACCGCTTCGGCGCTGCTTTGCTGCATCGACTGCACCGACTTGTCGGAGCCGGACATGATGCCGCTCATCATCTGCTCGATTTCCTGGGTCGACTCTTGGGTGCGGTGAGCCAGGGCCCGAACTTCATCGGCCACCACGGCAAAACCACGGCCCTGCTCGCCCGCGCGGGCCGCTTCGATGGCGGCGTTCAAGGCCAGCAGGTTGGTCTGCTCGGCAATCGCGCGAATCACGTCGAGCACCTTGCGAATGCCCTGGGTCTGCATCGCCAGTTGCTCCAGATCGCTGCTGGTCTGGCCAACCGAGCCTGCCAGGTTTTCAATCGAGGAAATGGTGCGGGTGACGCGATCCAGGCCGGTTTGTGCGGCGGTGCCGGACTGTTGAGTGGACTTGGAGGCCGACACCGCGTTGCGGGCGACATCCTCAACGGCCACGGTCATCTCGTTGACCGCCGTCGCAGCCTGCTCGGTTTCCTGATTCTGACGCTGAATGCCCGATTTCGATTCATCGGTGATCGCGCTCATTTCTTCGGCCGCCGAAGCCAGCAAAGCCGAAGACTCGGAAATGTGATTGATGGTGCCCTTGAGGTTTTTCAGCATCGCGGCAGCGGACTGTTGCAGGTCCGTCAGCTCGTCGGCACCGGAGACATCCACGCTGCCCCGCAAGTCCCCGTCGGCAATTTTCTGGTTGATCTGCAGCAGGGACTGCATCGGCAGGACGATACTGCGGGTGAAGAAAATGGCGATGGAAACCGTGAGCACCAGGCCCACGACAATGATGACAATCACCCAGGTAACGCCGCTATCAAAAGCAGCACGAGCCTGAGTGCCCGACGTTGCCGCACCAACGGTATTGACCGCGGCCAGTTCATCGATGCTGATCATCAATGCATCGGCTGCCGGCGCCGTTACCGTACGCACATAGTCGAAGGACTGAGCTTGGGTTTGTTGATCCGCCTCGGACAGCAACGTCTGGACTTTTTCGTGGTAGACCTTGATCAGTTCCCTGACCTTGTCATATTTGACCCGCTCGCCGTCAGAAGAAACATTAGGCTCATACTTGCGAGCGACTTCATCAAGTTTGTTATCCAGATCGACTACTTTGGACCGGGCTTCGGCGCCGCTGGTCGTCCCTTGCATGACGTAATACAGCAGCGAAAGACGAAGGTTATAGGCGCTCGACTTGATCTTGGCGGAGCCCTGAATGCTCGGCAGCCAATCGACTTCAAGGCGTTTGGCCTGAGCGCCGATGTTCGACATTTGCCAGACGGACAACCCGCCCATACACATCAACAACAGGCTGATCACTCCAAAGCAAAGAGTTGCTCGTGCGCTTAGCCTAATGCGTCTGATCATCATTTTTTTCAGTTCCAGTTCAATGCGGGGGTTGGGGGTTTCCGGAGCCGACGGTCGAGCCACGGGGAGTTACCAGCGCATATACCCTAGTGAGCCGAATCAGGAAGGAACATCAGGCGATCCCGAAAATCGGGAGACGGGAAAGGATTTGCAGCGGAGATCAGGCAGGCAAGATCAGCCTCGTACAACGTAACGTCAGGTGATCAGAAAACTTTAAAACCGAACCGAATAATGCCTAAAGCTTTTCGGCATGCTTGGCCACGTAGATCGCGTAATCGTAGAACACCCAGAAGTCCTGCTCGGTCACGGTGGGCGAACCCTCGAGGTTTTCCAGGCAGCGTTTGAGGGCGTGCTCGATCAGGCCATTGCGCATGACCACCCGCGTCACTTCCTCGCCCTCCTGAGCACGAATGACATCCTCCAGTTGATGAACGGCCGCGATCTTCTCGCGCAATATCCTGCGAGCCAGGTCGTCACGCTCGATGATCTTGTCCCAAAGGTGATCCACCAGTTTTGCCGGCATCTGCGACCTCCGAACCCGACAGGCATCGGGTTGCGCTGGCACATGGCTGAAGGAGACAACGTCATTAATCAGCGTAGACGAGGCGGATCGATTGCTGGGGCTTTGCGGGGGGCATTCGACAGACTGCATCGGTGCCGTGCCCGCCTGAATTGAGTTTTCTTGAGAAGTACCAGGGGGACAGTCTGGCGGCTCGGTAGTGAGCGCAACGCGGTCAAAGGTGGGAGCGGGCTTGCTCGCGAAGGCGCCAGCACATTCAACATCACCGGCGCCTGGCACACCGCTTTCGCGAGCAAGCCCGCTCCCACAGGGTCATGGGTCGAACTTCGGATTTGTGAACAACACAAAAACCTGTGGGAGCGTGGCTTGCCCGCGAAGGCGCCGGATCAGCTGACATCTGCATGCCTGACACACCGCCATCGCGAGCAAGCTCGCTCCTACAGCTGGCGGTTCAGTGCGAAGGCGATCAGAAATCGAAGAACACGGTTTCCGCTTCACCCTGGATATGAATATCGAACCGGTACGCCAGTTTCCCGTCAACCGTGCAGCGCTTGGCAATCAGGGTTTCGCGGCGGGCTGGTTGTTCGATCAGGTTCAATACCGGGTCCACCGCGTTGGCCTGTGGTTCATCATCGAAATACAGGCGGGTGTGCAGGTGGATGTTGATGCCACGGGCAAACAGCGCGACGTTGACGTGGGAAGCCATCGGCACGCCGGCGGCATTTTTCACGACGCCGGGTTTGATGGTGTTGATCGTCCACTCACCAACGTCCGTGGTGGCGGTACGGCCAAAACTGTTGAACGGTTTGTCCAGGTCGTAATTGGTGTCGTAGACGCCGTCGTGGTTGGCTTGCCAGAGTTCCAGAAACGCGTCACGGACCAGATGGCCATTGCCGTCGTAAACGTGGCCCAGCAACAGAATGTGCTCGCCCGGCGCGCCAGGCTTGGCCATCTCGTTCCAGATTTCCTGCTCCCGTGGCGGGTTGCCGGCGGCTTCCAGCGCCAGGCCGATGTGCACGTAGGGGCCGGCGGTTTGCGATGGGGTTTCAGGCAGAAGTTGAACGGGCATGCGCAGGCCTCCTCAGCAGTTTTCGAAGTGGGTCTTGCGCTGGCCGCGCAGGACGATGTCAAAACGATAAGCCAGGCAATCCATCGGATTGGCCATGCTCATATCGAGCTTTGCAATCAGGCTCTGCACCGCTTCCGGATCGGCGATCGATTTGACGATCGGGCACATCGGGATGAGCGGATCACCTTCGAAATACAGCTGGGTAATCAGGCGCGTGGCAATGGACGGGCCACTGATCGAGACATGGATATGCGCCGGGCGCCAGTCGTTCGGGCCGTTGCGCCATGGGTACGGACCGGGTTTGACGGTGCGGAAGCTGTAGTTGCCGTCGCGGTCGGTCAGCGCACGGCCGACACCGCCGAAGTTCGGGTCCAGCGGCGCCAGGTAGCTGTCCTTCTTGTGGCGATAACGACCGCCGGCATTGGCCTGCCACATTTCCACCAGGGTGTGGGGAATCGGTTTGCCGTACTGGTCGCAGACGCGACCGGCAACGATGATGCGCTCGCCAACAGGCAGGCCGCCATTGTTGAAGTTCAACAGCAGATCGTTGTCGTAACGGCCCATCTTCAGATGGGAAAAGTCCGGGCCGGTGCTTTCGGACACCGATTGCGGAATGCTCACCAGCGCCTGGCGCGGGGAACGCAGGATCGAAGTCTTGTAGTCAGGGGTCAGGGCTTTGGGATGCCAATTACGGTCACGAATGGCGAAGCGGCTGTCGGGCGCATCAGACATGTCGATTGTCCTGTTTTTATGGTGGTTCGGAGGCAGGCACTGCACGGGCAGCGACTCGTGGCCTCAGTGTCCCCCCGCGCGCCCTCGTGCGAAAGTGAAAAAACCGACCCTATCCATAACCATATGGTTATGGATACTGCCCTTCGCGGTACTCTCGCCCGACCTCGCGCAGGGCCTCCACACACCATTGCGCCGCGGCGGAAACCGGCGACGCAGGATTGCTGCACACCCCCACCGACCCGCCCGGCTCACGCATGCCGAGATCCAGTTCCTGCAACTCACCCTGTCGCAAGTCCTGCCTTACCGCGTCATAAGGCGCGACCCAGATGGCCTGACTGCATTGCACGTAACGCCGACTCAGGGCCACCGACAGGGTTTCCAGGCGTTGCCGCGACGGCGTGATACCGTGCTGCACGAACAGGCTGTCGGCGAACTTGCGGATCGTGGTCCCGGCCGACGGCAGAATCAGCGGGTATTTTTCGAGGTTCTTGCGCCCCAGTGGATCGCTGAGCGCCGGATGTCCCGCGCGCACCACCAGGGTCATGGATTCGCTGTAGAGATGTTCGAACGTCAGCCCGGAAATCAACGGGCTGTCGGTCATCCGCCCCACCACCAGGTCCAGCTCGCCGACTCGCAGTTGCGAGAGCAGATAGGCACTGGGGCCGGTCATGATGCTGACGACCAACGAAGGGTGGCGTTCGTGCAGGCGGCGAACGACTTCGGGCACCAGCAGGCTTTCGACGGTGGACAGCACGCCGACCTGGACGGTCACCGGCTCATGCTGGCCGGAGCGCAAACTGTTCACCCCTTCGCGCAACGATTGCACGCTCGGCCCCGCATACCCCAGAAAGGCCGCGCCCGCCTCGGTCAGCGTTGCGCCCTTTTTGCCCCGCTCGAACAGGGTCGCCTCCAGCAGGGTCTCCAGTTCCTTCAAGGTCTTGGACAGCGCCGGCTGGCTGATCGCCAACTTGTCCGCCGCCCGCGCCAGACTGCCCTGACGCGCCACCTCAAGAAAACACACCAGATGACGGAATTTGATTCGGGTATCGATGTTCAATCGGGTCGCTCTGCCTTTGGATGACATCCATGAGTATTGGATGAGAAGCGTTGGGGGTCGACAAAGCATGACCGATTATTCCTGCGAATGCCCGTTCGCTGGCGATTCACGCCTGCAGGTTTCGTGACTGGTCACATTATTTGCAGCCACTTCTAATCACTGTGGGAGCGGGCTTGCCCGCGATGAGGCCGTCACATTAAACATTGATGGTGCCTGACAGTCCGCTATCGCGGGCAAGCCCGCTCCCACAGGTTATCTGGTTGGTCGCAATATTTGCGACCAACCAAAATCACCACATGTCGCGACCTTTTCAGGACGACGTCAGGTAGTCGGTGTAACCCTGCGCACCACCGCCATAGAAGGTATTGCGATCCGGCTCCGCCAGCGGTTTATCCCGCCGCAACCGTTCCACCAGATCCGGATTGCTGATGAACGGACGCCCAAACGCCACCATGTCGGCATGACCCGAAGCGACGGCGTCCAGGGCCATTTGGCGGTCGTAGCTGTTGTTGGCGATGTAGCGACCACCGTAGGTTTCATGCAGCGCCTTGAAGTCGAAGCCGCTGGCCTCGTTTTCGCCCTGGGTCTGGCCCTCCACGCAGTGAAGGTAAGCCAGCCCCAGTTTTCCAAGCTGCTGGACAAAATAGCCATAGGTCGTCTGCGGATTGCTGTCCAGCGGCGTGTCGCCGACCGCACGGGTGATGGGCGACAGCCTCACGCCAACCCGGTCCGCGCCCCAGATCTGCGCGACGGCCTGCACCACTTCCAGGGGGAAGCGAATGCGGTTTTCCACCGAGCCGCCGTACTGATCGGTGCGCTGATTGGTGCTGTCGCGAATGAACTGCTCGAGCAGATAACAGTTGGCCGCATGCACCTCGACGCCATCGAATCCGGCATCCTTGGCGCAGCGCGCGGCGTTCTTGTAATCCTCAAGAATCAGCGGAATCTCCTCGGTGCGCAGCGCGCGAGGCATCGACGGCGTGTCCAGGGTCTGCGATTCGAGAAACACCACTTCCCCCGCCTGAATGGCCGAAGGGGCTACTGGAGCAGCGCCGTTTTCCTGCAGGCTCACATGGGACATCCGCCCCACATGCCACAGCTGACAGACGATCTTGCCACCCGCCTCATGCACCGCATCGGTGACGCGCCGCCAGGCCGCCACATGCTCGGGCGTATAGATGCTCGGAGTGAAGGCATAACCACGGCCCTGTCGGGAGATGTTGGTGGCTTCCGAGATGATCAGACCGGCACTCGCCCGCTGTCGGTAATACTCAATCGCCAGCGGCGTGTGCACGCCGTCCATCGTCGCCCGGGAGCGTGTCAGCGGCGCCATGGCGACCCGGTTGGCCACCTGGATGGCGCCGATCGAGAGCGGTGAGAAGAGATCGGAACTTTGATTTTCAGACATGATTTCTGCCTCCTGATTGTCGGGATTTCAGATTGCACAGCGCTCCCGCTTTTGCGAGCGAGCCATCCTTTTTCAGCGGGTAACACGCAGCCTGGCCTTTTCCGAATCCGGCGTCTTGTGCCACGGATAGCCCTTCGCACTGAGCTCAAAGGCGTAGTCGAACAGGCGCTTCATGTACTCGCCATCGAATTTCTGCAGGTGCGTAACGTCGAAATCCGCGCCGATGTACGCCAGGTTGAAGTCCGCGCCATCCTGCTGCGCCATTCGGTAGATTCGCTCCAGGTCGCTGATGCCCTGCGTCTGGATCAGTGCGCTGATGGCGCGACCGCCGATGCTCAAGGTCCGGCGTTTGGTGCCGGACCATTGCGGCTCCAGCGTGCCGTTGCGGATCACATAGAAATTGCGTTCGAGTCGCACTGGTGCTCCGGGGTCTGCGTTCAGCCCCACCAGGGTGCCCGGTGGGTAGAGAAAAACCTGGGTGATCACCCCGCCGTCCACGTGCATTTCATGAAACTGTTTACCATCGACTTCGACATCGATCATCACCGGTGAGACGGCGCCGGGGATGCTCATCGAGGCGATCATGATGTTGCGAAACAGCTCCAGCGCGCCCGGTGCCTGGCTTTCGGCGATGGCGCCCATGTTCCAGGTGACGGGTCGACCGGAATCGAGGTCCGTGGTACCGATCAGCAGGATTCGGCCCTTGGCGTATTCGGCAGCGATCTGCGCCAGAATCTCTTCAGTGACGTATTTAGCGATGAGCCGCGACAGAGGTTTACTGTCTGCGATGCCGTCGCTGGCAAGTCGGGTCAGCAGGCTTCTGGAATGGAAGATGTCCTTGGGACCGATGGCGTTGGTGACGTAGCGAATCACGCCATCGTATTGAGGCCCCAGGAAAGCGAATGGGGCTACCAGAGCGCCGGCACTGATACCAGTGACGACCTTGAACATGGGGCGGGTGCCGTGGGTGGTCCACCCGGCGATGAGCCCGGCTGCGAATGCGCCTGCATCGCCGCCGCCCGAAACGGCCAGCATGTTGGCCAGCGGCAGAACGTCGATCGGCATGCCGGCTTCGGCGAGTACGTCGGCTTCACGTTTGTTGGCCCGAACCGCGTCCTGAATGAAGGGTGTGACGTCGCGATCCAGTCTGAAGCGGGCATTGGGAATGCCCGGGATGATGGCCCTTTCCGTCAGGGCCGGCGGAACAGCGTCGCGGCGTGGCAGGCACGCCTGAAGAAACATGTCCAGAGTCGAGGCGCCAGGCCTGAGCGGGAATGGTTTCAAGACGCCTCCTCCGCCCCTGCAGTCGACAGCAAGCGCGCCGGTCTACCAGAAAAAGGCTCAGGATGACTGCGCGCCAGCCGGCGGCGGCATTTCACTCGAGCGCCAGGTTGCCCATTCTGCGCTCGTTTAGCGGATAAAAAAACTCAGGCGACTCGGCAAGCGCATCGCCCTAGCGACGGTAGTAGCGACGCTCTTCGTCGTAGCGATGGTGCTGGGCCCGGTCGTTATGGCGATCCCAGTAGCGGCGGCGTTCGTGTTCCCGGCGGGCCTGCTCCCGACGCCACTGGTCGCGTCGCCACTGCTCCCTGCGCCAGTCGTCCCGGCGCCAGTCGCGGCGGTTGTCATGCCAATGTCCGTCACGCCAGTAGCCGTCTTCACGGGCGAGCATTGGGCCCGGCGGTGTGTCGGCCGTGCTTGCCAGGGTTGGCCAGGGATTCTCGGCAGCGTTGGCGACCGTGATTTCACTCGCGGCGCTGGCTGCGGATCCTGGCGTTGAAGTCTTCATCTGTGTTGCCGATGCCGTGCCCACCGCCGCAAATGCGAACAGGCCGAGGAGCACCATCCGTGGGTCAAGGAATTTCATGATCAAAGACAACCTCTGATTGACTATGTGCCTATCCCCATAGACTGATAAGGAAGGAAAAGTTCGAGGTTTTAGAGCGTTTTAAAATATCTTTTTGCGGGGGAAACTTAGTTTGAAATGGCCAGTCTGCGCACTCTTGAACAAAGCACGATCCCTGTAGCAGCTGGCGAAGCCTGCGTCCGGCTGCGAAGCAGCCGTAAATTCATGCACCTCGGTGTGTCAGGGAAATCCGGTGCACAGGTTTTACGACTGCTGCGCAGCCGGACGCAGGCTGCGCCAGCTGCTACAGGTTTGGCGGTGGCATTTTAGAGGGTGTAGGAAATCCCCACCTGCACGGTCCTCGGCGCCCCCGGATAGGCGTAGACGTTGCCGAACGCGCCCTCCTCGTAATCCTCGTCACCCAGGTTCTTCACATCCAGGTTCAGCCGGATCTTCTCGTTGACCTTGTAGTAACTCAACAGATCGACAACGGTGTAACTGCCCATCGAAAACGCCGTATTGGCCGTCTGCCCCGCACGTTCATCGACGTACTTCACGCCAGTCCCAAGTCCCAGCCCTTTCAAAGCACCATCCTGAAACTCGTAGACGTTGAGCAGGCTGAAGCTGTTCTGCGGGATGTTCATCAGGCGCGTGCCGGACTTGATGACGTTGTCCTTGGTCACTTCGGCATCGACGTACGCATAGCCACCGATCACTCGCCACTGCGGGGTCAGGTTGCCGGCGACGTTGAGATCGAAGCCACGGCTGCGCACTTCCCCAGCCGCGACGCTGAAGGTCGAGTCCACGGGATCGGTGGTCAGCACGTTACGCTTTTCGATCTGGTAGATCGCCGCGTCGACGCTGAGCTGGCTGTCCAGCGCTTCCCACTTGATACCCAGTTCCCAGGACTTGCCCTTCTCCGGCTCGAACCCGCCACCCTCGCGGCTGGCACCGGTATTGGGCTTGAACGAGCGCGCGGTGTCGGCGTAGACCGCCACGGTGTCGGTCAGGTCATAGGTCAGGCCAAGCCGCGGGGTCACCGCGTTGTCGCTGGCCTGCCAGCTTCGGCCGCCCGGGACGAAGGTTTCGTAGTCGTGCTCGAAACGCTCGAAGCGTGCGCCGGCCAGCAGTTTCAGGCGCTCGGTCAATTCGACCTGATCCTGGATGAAAGCGGCGTAAGTCTTGAGGTTTTCCTTGTCGTCGGTCGGCGTGCGGGTCAGGGCCGGACGCGGCTGGCCGTACACCGGATCGAAGATGTCGATCGGGTAGGCACTCACCGCGCCGCTGGAACGCTGGATGATCGACTTGTAGTCGTAGTCTTCGTACTCGACGCCGGTCAGGAGGGTGTGATTGAAACCGCCCGCGGTGAAATGCCCGGTGAGGTTGAGCTGGGTGTCCTTGTCCGTCCATTCCAGTTTGCGGTAGTTGAAGTTGCGACCCAGGGTGCGGCCGTCTGCCGCGACTCCGTTGCCTTCGACCGCATTGCCCTGCAGCGTGCCGTCGAGCCACTGGAAGCCACCGCCCAGGGTCCAGTTGTCACTGAGGAAATGCTCGAAACGCAGCTGGGCCATGTTGTTGTCGTTGTGCAGTTTGCCGACGTCTTTTTCACCCCAGAAGGTGTCGCGAGACGCGGTGCCGATCTGGTTGGGGTAGCGGGTCAGGCCGCGATCCAGCGGGTGATTATTGCGCATGAAATCGCCCTCGAAGATCACCTTGGTGTCCTCGGTGGCCTGCCAGCTCAGCACCGGCGTGATGCCGTAGCGCTCGGTTTCGACATGATCGCGGAAGGTGTCGCCGCCCTCGCCCACCACATTCAGGCGATAGGCCAGACGGCCCTCTTCGTCCAGCGGGCCGCTGGCATCCAGGGTGCCGCGCTGCATGCCCTGATCGTCAAGCTGGCTGCCCAGGGTCACCGTGGGTTTCGCCAATGGCTGCTTGGAGATGACGTTGAAGGTACCGCCCGGATCGCCACGGCCATAGAGCATGGTTGCAGGCCCGCGCAGCACTTCGAGGCGCTCGATGGTGTTGGCATCCGGCATGTTCGGATAACCGCGATTGATCGGGAAGCCGTTGCGGTAGAACTCACCGGTGGTGAAGCCGCGAACGGTAAAGGTGGTGAGCCCCTGACCGCCGAAATTGTTGGCCCGCCCCACGCCGCCGGCGTAATCGAGGGCGTCCTGCAATCGGGTGGCACTGATGTCCTCGACCACATCCTTGGGCACCACGGTGATGGACTGCGGCGTTTCGTGAATCGAGGTGTCGGTGCGTGTCGCGCTCGCCGAACGGGTCGCGCGGTAGCCATCTACGGGTCCCAAAGCGGTTTCAAAATCTGCCATACCGACGATGTCCGTCGCCTGCAGTTCCAGGCTGGATTTATCGGTTGCTACCTCCTCCGCCCAAGCGGAAGCGGACAACGCCTGAAACACACAAATCGACACCACACTACGACGCATCTTCAAAACCTTGTGTAAATGGCCAAAAGGAAAGGCATACGTGCCAAAAAATCGGAGCGCATGGTATACCAACATATTAAATTTTGATAGGAATTCTCATTTGTATTTACGTGGAGATTGACATGGTTGCCTAAAGCAATTAATTATTTGCCTAAGGCAACCAATTTCGAGATTCCCATGACCAGCCCTTCCATCGATCGCATCGAGGCCGTTCGCCATTTCAACCGTTTCTACACGCAGCAGATTGGCGTATTGCAGGAACATCTCAACCAGGCCGATTTCTCATTGACGGAAAGCCGGATTCTTTTCGAGCTGGGCGCGCGCACGGCCCTGACCAGTGCCGATCTGTGCCAGTTACTTGGGTTGAACGCCGGTTATCTCAGCCGGATCATCAACGGGTTCGAGAAGAAAAATCTGATCGAGAAAACCCGTTCGACCAGCGACGCACGGGCGTCGGAGCTGAAGCTCACCGATTCGGGCAGAGCGGTGTTGGGGCAGCTGGAGCAGGCGTCTCGCGAGGCCGTCAGTGTCATGCTGCAACGGTTGCCGGAGACGCAACAGGAGCAATTGGTCCAGGGAATGACGCAGGTTCAGAATCTGCTCAGCGACAGGACCACTTCCTATCTGTTGCGCGACCCGCAAGCCGGCGACATGGGCATCGTCGTCCAGCAACAGGCGTCGCTCTACACCCGCGAGTACGGCTGGAACTCGGAATTCGAGGCGCTGGTGGCGGAGATCGTCGCCAAGTTTTTGAGAGAGTTCGACCGGACCTGCGAGCGTTGTTGGATCGCGGAAAAGGACGGCAAGGTCGTCGGCTCGATCTTCGTCGTCCGGCACGACGAAAAGACCGCCAAGCTGAGGATGTTGTACGTGGACGCGTCAGCCAGAGGACTGGGCATCGGCAACCGACTGATCGAAGAATGCATCGCCTTCGCCCGTCAGGCCGGATACGAAAAGATGATGCTCTGGACCACCAGCATCCTGTCCGACGCCCGCCGGCTGTACCAGAAGGCGGGTTTCCAGTTGATCGAAGAAGAGCCTATGCACAGCTTCGGCAAAGACCTCGTCAGCCAAACCTGGATGCGCGATCTGTCGGAGCGGTGATACTGGCAGATTCTGTGACCCACACGGAACCTTGTGGGAGCGAGCCTGCTCGCGATGAGCCTGAGATCACTGCGGGCTGTCAGGCAACTCGCGTCATCGTTGACGACCATCGCGAGCAGGCTCGCTCCCACAGTGGATGGTGCTGATTGCAGGTCTTGTGACCAACACAAAAACCTGTGGGAGCGTGGCTTGCCCGCGAAGGCGTCAGGTCAGTCTGCATCTGCTTTGCTGACACTCCGCTTTCGCGAGCAAGCCCGCTCCCACAGTGGATTTGTGCAAGGCCCCAAATCAGGCCCGATCCATCGCCTCTTCCAGCCCCTCATCTTCCCCCAGGAACCCGCCGCTCTGGTGCTGCCACAGCCGCGCATAGGTGCCGTTCTTCTTCAGCAGTTCAGCATGGGTGCCCTGTTCGATGATGCGGCCCTCATCCATGACGATCAGCCGATCCATAGCCGCAATAGTCGACAACCGGTGGGCAATGGCGATGACGGTTTTGCCCTGCATCATTTCATCGAGGCTTTCCTGGATCGCGACTTCGACTTCCGAATCCAGCGCACTGGTAGCCTCGTCGAGCAGCAGGATCGGCGCGTTCTTGAGCATCACCCGGGCGATGGCGACTCGTTGGCGCTGGCCGCCCGAGAGTTTGATGCCGCGTTCCCCCACCAGAGTGTCGTAGCCGGAGTGCCCCTGCGGATCCCGCAACTGGCTGATGAAACCGTCGGCCTGGGCATTGGCGGCGGCTCGGCGGATCTGCTCGTCGGTTGCATCCGGACGGCCGTAGGCGATGTTGTCGCGGATGGATCGGTGCAGCAGCGACGTATCCTGAGTGACCATGCCGATGGCACTACGAAGGCTGTCCTGGGTGACCTGAGCGATGTTCTGCCCATCGATGCGAATCTCGCCGCTGTCCACGTCGTAAAAGCGAAGCAGCAGGTTGATCAGCGTCGACTTGCCGGCACCGGAACGCCCCACCAGACCGATCTTCTCCCCCGGACGGATGTTCAGGCTCAGGCCATCGAGCACCTGGCGTTCACCGTTGTAGTTGAAGCGCACGTTGTCGAAACTCACCGCGCCACCCACAGGCACCAACACACCCGCATTCGGCGCGTCCTGCACCTTCGGCCCCTGGGTCAGGGTCGCCATACCGTCCTGCACGGTGCCGATGCTCTCGAACAGCGAGGTCATCTGCCACATGATCCAGTGCGACATGCCATTGATACGCAGCGCCATGGCCGTGATCGCCGCCACCGCCCCGGTGCCGACTTCGCCCTGGTGCCACAGCCACAGCGCATAACCGCCGGCACCGATGATCAGCCCCACCACCAGCGCCTGATTGACGATCTCGAACTGGCTGACCAGGCGCATCTGGCGAAAGCCGGTCTGCTTGAAATCCTCCATCGCCGCACGGGCGAAGTGCGCTTCACGCTTGGAGTGCGAGAACAGTTTCACCGTGGTGATGTTGGTGTAGGCATCCGAAACGCGCCCGGTCATCGACGATCGCGCGTGGGCCTGCTCCTGCCCGACCTTCCCCAGGCGCGGCACGAAATACAGCATCGCCAAGCCGAACAACGCGATCCAGATGATGAAAGGCAGCATCAGCTTCAGGGCGAAGCCGCCGGCCAGGGCAATGATTGCAATGAAATAAACGCCGATCCCGGGTGCGATTTCGATCACCGTGAACAACACTTCGCGCACGGCCAGTGCCGTCTGCATCACCTTGGTCGTGACCCGGCCGGAGAACTCATCGGAAAAGAAAGAAAGGCTTTGGCGCAGCATCAGGCGATGGAAATCCCAGCGCAGACGCAGCGGCAGGTTGATCGCCAGAATCTGGTGCTGAACCATGGTGCGCAGCGCCACCAGGCCAATGCTGGTGACCAGCACAATGCCGATCCCCCACAGCACGCGACGCTCCTGCCCTTGCGCATCGCCGCCGGCCTGCCATGTAGAGAGCAGATCCACGACCTGCCCGAGGAAGGAAAACAGCCAGGCTTCGTAAATCGACACACCGGCACTGAGCAGCGCAAACACCAGAATGTAACCGCGCGCGCCCCGGGTGCAAGCCCACAGAAAACGCGCCAGGCCAACCGGTGGCGGTGGTGCCTCATCAGGCGGAAAAGGGTCGAGCCTTCGTTCAAACACACGAAGCATTGTGGCCTCCTAAATGGTCAAGAGCGCAGATTCTGCCATCTAACGGAGGTTTTGAGGGTTTTGCAGGCCAAGGGTTCGACTACAACCTCTGTAGGAGCGGGCTTGCCCGCTCCCACAGTGTTTTTCGTCGACCACTGGATCTGTGAACAGGGCTTTGAAACAAACCAGGAGTTGTGAAAAAACACAACCAGAGTACCATCGGCCCAAAGACAGGGAAGCCTATGGATATTCTCAAGCCATCACGATTTGACGATGCTGCGATTTTGTACCCGAACGACAAGGCTGGGCTTGACCGTTGCCACCGCCTTTTGAAGATGGCACGCCCGAAAGGATTCGCGGATCTGCAAAAGCTTTTTGGTACGCACGGCATCGACTTGTTCAAGCCGAGAGCCGAAATGAATTGGGTGGTGATCGACGTTGGTGGCAATAACCTGCGGGTGATAGGCGGAGTCAACTACACCCGGCAGAAGTTCTATGTAAAACACATCTATACGCATGCCGATTACGACGTTGCCAACGTCTGGTATGCACGAAACAAAGGGGTAAGACGATGAATGCAGCCCGAAATGACTTTCAAGCCGTGATCGCAATGCTGGGCGAGCTACACACCGCGGTTGAGCGTCTGCGTGGTGAATTTGTGCATGGCATCAATACCCCTGCTGACTATGAGCGGGCGACCTGGTTGCTCGATGAACTCACCGATGGGCGCGCACTGAGCAGAATCGAAGAAAAAATCCTCGTTGAACTGGAGGATGAAATTCTGGCTTACCAGAAAAAATCCGAGCAGTTTCGCGAATCGAATGCCGCTTTCGAGGCGACATGCACTCCCGTGCAGCTGATCAAGGATCTGATGGAGACGCTCGGGCTCACCGGTTCGGACCTTCCTGAAATCGGCGATAAAACGGCCGTGTCCAAGGTGCTCAGTGGAGATCGGCCTATCAGTCACAAGATGGCATATGCGCTGGCCGAACGATTTGCTATGGAACCAGGCGCTTTCCTGCCGGCAGCGCCGGAAATGCTGGCTGCCACCGAGAGTGCATTGCGCAAGACCAGGAAAGCCTCCGCTCCGCTGACACGTCAGGAGAAAAGTGGCCAACATTGAGTGCGACCTCGCTTGGCCACTTCGCCCCTGCCTAACGCTAAGACGTCACGCTGCCCCTTCCCTCCTATCGCCTGTCATCAGAAAGCGGCGTCTGCTCATCCGCCTCCGGCGTCACCCTCTCCCCAGGTGGGTTCCAATCATCGGGGCGTTCATCCGCGGGATTTTTCAACGGGTCGTACTTGTCGGGATCATCCGGGTCCAGCAGCGGTGCGTCCGAGTCGGACTCGGGCTTTGATGGATCGGAGTCTTGCGTCTGGTCTTCGAAACTCGAGTCTGTAGACATAACCACCTCGCCAATGAGATTCCGGGCAATCCGGTCTTATGGGTTGGAGGCCCTTGCAGCCGGCGGGTGCATTCGGATGGATGAACGGGCGACGCGGCGCTGTCATGTCCTGCGCATCAGTAGTTGAAATCATGCCCCAGCTCTTTCTGCATCCACTCCAGAAAACGCCGCACCCGGGGAAAGTTCGAATGCGCACGGGGAAACACCAGGTGGTGCGCAGTGATCGGTGAACTCAATGCCGGCGCCACCTCGACCAGGGCACCTCGCGCCAGGTAATCCTGCGCCAGCAAGGTGCTCTCGAGGGCGAACCCTAGCCCGTGATTGGCGGCCTCCAGCGTCATGTAGGATCGGTCGAAGCTCAAGGTGTAGGGTTTTTCCGGACGCGATACGCCGTGTTGGGCAAACAGCTGCGGCCACTTGATCAGGGTCGCTTCGGACAGGATCAACTGGCTGTCCAGCAAATCGGCGGCGGTGCGGATCGGGCGCTTCTCCAGCAGCTTGGGTGACGCCATCACCGCGATCTTTTCGTTGCGGATCGTGCGCACTTCGTAGCTGGGCCAGTTGGGCATGCCGTGGCGGATGTCCACATCGATCTTGTCGCGACTGAAGTGCAGCGACTCGTAGGAACACGACAGGTTGATCTGGATGTCGGGATGGCTCTGGCGGAATTGCTCCAGACGCGGCATCAGCCACAGCAGCCCGAAACTGGGCGATGAGTGCAAGCGCAGGCAATCGAGGCTGACATCACTGGTGGCGCGCTCGGTCGCCACGGCGAGGCTGTGCAGGATGCCGGAGACCTCGGTCAGGTACTGCTCGCCGACCGGGGTCAAGGTCACGCCTCTGGCGGTGCGGAAGAACAGCTGACGCCCGATCATCGCCTCCAGCTTGGCCAATTGATGACTGACGGCCGAGGGCGTCAGGTCGAGCAATTCGGCGGCGCGGGCGACATTGCCGAAGCGCGCGGTCTGCTCGAAGGCCTGAATGGCTTTCAGCGGTGGCAGTGTGACGGGAGCATCGTCGTCTGAGCGCATGGTGATGATTGTTCCGCTGCAAGTGGCATGGACCGGGTATTGCGTCATTCAATCACCCAACCGAGCGAATGACGAGTGCTGAATTTTTTTCAGCACCCAGTGAAGTTCGCGTTATTGCTCAAGACCTTGGTGGAGAACAAGCTGAGTCATCGGTTCGTTGCGGATCGACCCACTCAAAACACTCAAATAAAAACAACGAGGTAATCCCCATGCTTCTCCAAGGCAAAGTCGCGATCATCACCGGTGCAGCCTCCGCACGTGGCATTGGCCGCGCTACGGCGACCACCTTCGCCCAACAGGGTGCGCAGGTTGTGATTCTCGATCTGGATCAATCCGCCGCCCGCGACGCCGCGGCCTCCCTGGGCGAAGGTCATTTGGGCCTGGCAGCCAACGTCGCCGATGAATCGCAGGTTCAACAGGCCGTGGCGAAGATCATCGAGCACTTCGGTCGCATCGACATTCTGGTCAACAACGCCGGCATCACCCAGCCTCTGAAGACCCTGGATATCCGCCCCTCCGATTACGACAAGGTGCTGGACGTCAGCCTGCGGGGCACCTTGCTGATGTCGCAGGCGGTGATTCCGCTGATGCGCCAGCAGTCCGGCGGCAGCATCGTCTGCATGTCCTCTGTTTCCGCACAACGTGGCGGTGGCATCTTCGGCGGCCCTCACTACAGCGCTGCCAAAGCGGGCGTGCTGGGTCTGGCCAAAGCCATGGCCCGGGAACTGGGGCCGGACAAGGTACGCGTCAACTCCATCGCGCCCGGCCTGATCCACACCGACATCACCGGCGGACTGATGCAGGACGAGCGTCGTCACGCGATCATCGACGGCATCCCGCTGGGTCGCCTGGGCGAAGCTCAGGACGTCGCCAACGCAGCCCTGTTCCTGGCCAGCGACCTATCCTCTTACCTGACCGGCATCACGTTGGATGTGAACGGCGGCATGCTGATTCACTGAGTACACCTGGGCGGGCCTGCATGGCCCGTGCGGTTCTGGATCGACGATGCAGCCGGGCCTCGGGCCTGGCGGTCAATAAAAACAAGAGATCGGACCATCATGACTACCCTGTCGCTCGAAGCGGTTTCGACCGTGCGCTCCTCCGCCTACCGTAAAACGGCCTGGCGCCTGATGCCTTTTTTGATGCTGTGTTATCTGTGCGCCTACCTGGACCGGGTCAACGTCGGCTTCGCCAAGCTGCAAATGATGAACGACCTGGCTCTCAGCGAAGCCGTCTATGGACTGGGTGCGGGGATGTTCTTCATTGGTTACTTCCTCTGTGAAGTACCGAGCAACATCATCCTGCACAAGGTCGGCGCACGGATGTGGATTGCTCGCATCATGATCACCTGGGGCATCATTTCCGCCCTGTTCGCCTTCGTCGAAACCGCGTGGCAGTTCTATGCCCTGCGCTTTCTGCTGGGCATCGCCGAAGCCGGTCTGGCGCCGGGCCTGTTGCTGTACCTGACCTACTGGTTCCCGTCCTACCGCCGTGCACGCATGACCGTGTTGTGGTTCATCGCCATTCCGCTGTCGGGCATGGTGGGTGGCCCTCTTTCCGGCTGGATCATGAACCACTTCGCCGGCATGCATGGTTGGGCCGGCTGGCAATGGATGTTCGTCCTGGAAGCCGTGCCGACGGTGCTGGTCGGATTGTTGGTGCTGAGTTATCTCAAAGACGGGGTGCGTCAGGCCACATGGCTCAATGACGAAGAAAAGGAGCTGATCACTCGGGAGCTGGCTGAAGACAACCAGCAGAAAGTCACGCATGCCTCCGTCGGCGAGTTCATTCGCGATCGCCGTCTCTGGTTGCTGGCCGGCATCTACTTCTGCGTGGTGATGGGTCAGTACGCAATCACCTTCTGGTTGCCGACACTGGTGCGCAACGCCGGGGTTTCCGATCCGCTGCACATCGGCTTCTTGACCAGCCTGCCCTACCTCTGCGCAATCGTGGCGATGCTGCTGGTCGGACGCAGTGGCGATAAGCACCGCGAGCGCCGCTGGCATCTCATCGTGCCGATGATCGCTGGCGCTATTGGTCTGAGCCTGGCGGCGTTGATGGGGGGGAATGCGACGCTCTCCATCCTCAGTCTGTGCCTGGCCGCCTCCGGCATCCTGTCCGCTACATCGCTGTTCTGGATGCTGCCCACCACGCTGCTCGGTGGCGTCTCTGCCGCCGCTGGTATCGCAGCCGTCAACAGCTTCGCCAACCTCGCCGGCTTCTGCTCGCCCTACCTGATTGGCTGGATCACCACACAGACCGGCTCCAGCGCCATCGGCATGTACTTGATCACCGGCGTGCTGCTGAGCGGCGCCTTGCTGGTCCTGCGCATTCCCGCCGCCTTGGTCAATCGTTGAGTTAACGGAGTTTCACCATGACTACCCAACCTTCACACGTTTCAAGCAAGCATCTGGCGCAGCGCGCCCACAACATCCGGCGTCACGCCTTGCGCATGGGTCAGGTTCAGGGCCAGGGCTATGTCGGCCAGGCCCTCGGCGCTGCCGATCTGTTGGCGGTCTCCTACTTCCACGCCCTGAACCATCGGCCTGAAGACCCGGAATGGGAGCAGCGCGACCGCTTCTACCTCTCCATCGGTCACTACGCCATTGCGCTGTACGCGGCCCTGATCGAAGCCGAGATCCTCCCGCTCGATGAGCTGGAAACCTACGGATCGGACGACAGCCGCCTGCCGATGTCGGGCATGGCCGCCTACACCCCGGGCATGGAAATCACCGGGGGTTCGCTGGGTCAGGGCCTGGGCATCGCGGTCGGTGCCTGCCTGGGTCTCAAGCGCAAAGGCTCGGCCTCCTTCGTCTACAACCTGCTGTCGGACGGCGAGCTGAATGAAGGCTCGACCTGGGAAGCGGTGATGTCGGCCTCGCACTGGAAGCTCGACAACCTGATCGCCATCGTCGACGTCAACAACCAGCAGGCCGACGGTTACTCGAGTGAAATCCTCTCGTTCGAACCCATCGTCGATCGCTGGCACTCGTTCGGCTGGTTCACCCAGCGCGTCGATGGCAATAGCATCGATGCACTGGTCGCAGCTTTCGACGCCGCTCGCAACCATCCCGGCGCCCAGCCACGGGTGATCATCTGCGACACCAAAATGGGCAAGGGCGTGCCCTTCCTGGAAAGCCGCGAGAAAACCCACTTCATCCGCGTGGAAGAACACGAATGGGACCTGGCACTGAACAACCTTGAAGAAGGAAAAGACCAATGAGCAACGCCGCCAACACTTCGACCAGCGCACCGGTCAAAAAACGCCTGACCACCTCGGCGATGATTGCTTCCATTGCCTCCGAAGGCCAGGCCACCAAGTCAGCCCCATTCGGGCATGCACTGGCCGCGCTGGCGGATCAGCGCCCGGATATCGTCGGGCTGTCCGCCGACCTGTCCAAGTACACCGACCTGCACATCTTCGCCAAGGCGCATCCGGATCGTTTCTATCAAATGGGCATGGCCGAGCAGTTGCTGATGAGCGCCGCAGCCGGCATGGCCCGCGAAGGCTTCGTGCCCTTCGCTACCACCTACGCGGTGTTCGCTTCACGTCGCGCTTATGACTTCATCTGCATGGCGATCGCCGAGGAAAACCTCAACGTCAAGATCGTCTGCGGCCTGCCCGGCCTCACCACCGGCTACGGCCCGAGCCACCAGGCGACCGACGACCTGGCGATCTTTCGCGCCATGCCCAACCTGATGATCGTCGACCCCTGCGATGCCCTGGAAATCGAGCAGGCAGTGCCCGCCATCGCCGCGCATCAGGGCCCGGTCTACATGCGCTTGCTGCGCGGCAACGTACCTCTGGTGCTGGACGAGTACGGCTACCAGTTCGAAATCGGCAAGGCCAAGACCCTGCGCACCGGCAATGATGTGCTGATCATCTCCACCGGCCTGATGACCATGCGCTCGCTGGAAGCGGCCAAGGCACTGCAAGCCGACGGCGTGGACGTCGCTGTGCTGCACGTACCGACGATCAAACCGCTGGATGAACAAACCATCCTCGCCGAAGCGCGCAAGTCCGGTCGCTTGGTGGTCACTGCGGAGAACAGCTCGATCATCGGCGGTTTGGGCGAAGCGGTCGCGGGCGTGCTGCTGCGTAACGGCGTGACGCCGACCTTCAGGCAGATCGCATTGCCGGATGCGTTCCTCGATGCCGGCGCCTTGCCGACGTTGCATGATCGCTACGGCATTTCGACTGAGGCGGTTTGTGCTCGGATCAAAGCGTGGCTTTGACCTGGGATTGATTAGGGGCGCTTAGGGATAGGCGCCCCTTTTTGCATCGCGTGTTTTGTAACAGTGGGGCTCGGCTCAATGCCAGTCAGTAAACAGATTTAACAGGCGATGAGGGCATTGTGGCGAGGGGGTTTATCGAAACGTCGCACCGCCCCGTTGGGCTGCGAAGCGGCCCCAAAAAATGGGACTGCTGCGCAGTCCAACGGGGGTAAACCCCCTCGCCACAGGTATGTGTTCGGCTTAACTGACTGGCATCAGGGCTTGGCTCAGAAATCGTAGATGTAGCTGAAGTAAAACCGATCAGCGTCATGGGTAATGATGCCTGCCGGTCCGCGACTCGCAACAAACCGCGAAACTCCATCAGGTGTGCCCTCGGTCTCGAATTCATCGTGCAACCAGACTGCACTGAGTCCCTTCAGCGCGCCCTGGAAGGCGTACTGCAGAACGGTCTGGAAATCGTACCGGGAAAAATTATCGTAACCGGCGGCATGGGTCGATCTCGCGTAGTAGGTATCCAGCACCAGACCCGGTAAGCCAAGGGGTGCGAAGTTCACGCCGGCGCTGAGTTTGAACATCTCCTCGTTCTTCAGACCGAAGTAGTAGAAGTCCTTGGCGCTGCTGTCCCAGGTGCCGTGGTCCTGTGAGAAGAACAGCCGGTCAAAGTCATCGCCCCAGACCTTGTTGTAGGCGAAGCCGGCGTAATAAGGACCGGTGCGGTATTTGATCGACAGGTCCATGAAGCGCGCATCGTGTGATTGCTCGGGTTCGTACAGGCCTTTCACGCCGCCATAGTCGAACAGCTTGCCTGCATCCTGCTGGGTCCCGGTGGTGGCATACACATCAATGCCACGAGCCTGTCCCAGATCGAAAGTGTGCTCGGCCTTGAGCAGCGCTTCGCGCAGGTAATCCGTCGATTCGGCGTATTCGGTGCGCAAGGTGGTGCCTTCGGGCGCTTTCCAGGTCAGTGCGTACAAACGCAAGTCTTTGATCTTTTCCCCACTGAAGTTCGTCAGGTCGTTGCCCCAGCCATTTTCCTGTCGGGGGCTGAATTCGTTGATACGGCTGGAGCGTGCTTCGAACGTGCCCAGGCGGTAACCAAGGTCATAGCCAACGGTCGCGGCGGGAAGAATGCGCGTGACGTCATCGCGGTATTGTCCATAGCGGCGGATCTTCTTGCCGGCACCGACATTCAGCTCACCCGCTCCCGCGGCAAACTTGCCTCGAAGGTAGGCCTCAAGAGGTTTGGCGATGCCATGGGGATCGGTGATCGACTGGCGCGCTTCCAGGTTGGTGATGCTGGTGGCGTTCTGACCGATGTTCAGATCGTTGGCCAGGCCGTAGCTGTAATCCACGCCCAGCATGTCGTTGTACCAGCCCGACCGGAAGGTGAACTGCGCGCCCTGCACCCACTCGTCACGAACAGGGCCGACGCCATCGCCGTCGTTTTCGTTCCAGTAGTACTGGCTATAGCGCAGCGAGGTCTTGCTGTCTTCGATAAAACCGCCAGCCTGCACGCCAGTAACGAGCATGCCGCATGCCAAACCAGCCAGAGCGCTACGAGTAATCAACATGACCTGTCCCTTTTTCGGGTTATTAGAATGGTGCCCCTTTGGTGGCGGCACCTAGATTCCAACGGGTCATGTCGGGAGGCAATTCAATCAGGTTTCATCCTGTGGAACAGGGTCTGAGGGCCGCGAGATAGGCACTTGCAATGGGGGCAGGTAATGCGGCACATGCTCGGTTAACGAGGATTTCCGAGGCGAATATAAGTGTTTCAGGCGAAGCAGATGTAGCCTGAACTGACGCCTTCGCAGGCAAGCCTTGCTCCTACAGTTGGGGTGTCACATTGCCGTAGGAGCGAGGCTTGCCCGCGAAGAGGCCGGCACATTCAGCATCAAGCCTGCGTCCGGCTGTGAAGCAGTCGCAAATCCCGCGAATCGGATTTATCTGACAGACCGCTCTGTTTTTGAGGGGGCATGCGCTCCGGTGACAGTTTTTACCAAGCAGTTTGATAGAGTCCGGCCTCTACCGAAATTGCTGACAAGGAGTCACACATGCCAAAACCAGCCGCGCGTGTAACCGACCCGACCCATTGTCCAATACATGCTGATGCCGAAAATGCTATTGCTTCCGGATCTCCGGACGTGTTCATCGACGGGCTCCCTGCTGCCCGAGAAGGTGACACCTGTACCTGTGGTAGTACTTTGATCTCCGGAGTGTCCTCTACGGTATTGATAAATGGAAAAAAAGCGGCACTGAGCGGTACTGCCGGGACTCACTGAAGCGTGGTGATTGGCGGCTCCGGTACGGTTATTATCGGCGACTCACACACTCCTGCCGCAATCCTGCCTTCCTCGCCCCTCCCGACTCAGAAAGTCTACGGACAATCATTCAGCATCACTGATAGCGAAACAGGACTTCCATTGCCTTTTCGCGGCTATGTCGCAATTGTCGATGGTGTTGAGAGTAACGGTGTAACAGATGCCCACGGCATGGTTCATCTCAAGACCCTGAATCCAGAAGCCAAAATTTCGCTTCACATCAAGTTCGTTGCTCCCGCCCGCACACTTCACGAACTGTCGGAGGAAAGCTGATGGCCTCTTCAGTCAGGACCCTCTCCGATGCAAGAGAAATCAAGTCGGGCGAATTCATATACCCTGTTCCGATTACTGTGAACGACCGGGCAGCCACACGTGAAGCGATCATCAAAAAAGCTCGATTGCTGGATGCGACGTTTGTCGAACGCTCCTTCTGGAGTGCGCTGAAAGGTAAAGCTGACATGGTCATGGACTGGGACTACAGCATGATTGCCTTGCACCATGCGGGACGAAGTCATGGCTGCGCACCGGGTGCAGCACAAATGCTGGACATTCAGAAAGGCCACTTGAGCCAGAAGTACGACGATATCGGCTATCACTACGGGATCGATTGCACCGGGCAGATTTTTGAAGGCCGCGACATCCGGCTTCAGGGTTCAAGTGTTTTGAAGTTCAACAAGGGCTTGATAGGTATCGTCCTGCTGGAAAATCTTACGACTCCAGAAGAAGGCGGTGATTGGATCGCCAAAGGGCGAGTAGCCCTCGACAGTATTGGCTACAACACCACAAACATTATCCCCTCAGCTCAGATTACCGCCTTGATGCATCTGATCAATGCACTCAAGAGCGTATTCGTCATCAAGCACTTTGGTGGGCACCGCGAATTTCCGGGTCAGGCTTCCGAGGGAAAGGTTTTTTCCGGCAACGTCGGAATGGAACTGGTGAGGCATCTCAGAAGCAAGACACAACTGCTGCCCCCACCGGCGCCGCGAGAGTGAAAACGTTACTGGCAGGTGTTCTTTTGGCAGTGCTGGCCATTCTCAATATCGGCTACTACCAAGCCCTTGAAGACGGTGACATTGAAACCGTCCTCTTCATAAAGAAACACCCGTCCCTGCAAATCAAGTTCTACAACATCCACGCTAATGACGGCGATATCAGGCCAGTCGAACGACTATCAGGCGAGGAGAGAATGTGGATCATTGATTACTGCAGGCACAGGCTTGGTATCGATACTGAGCTCAAAACGCAGGATGATGTTGAAATGTGCAGGAGAAAGTAAAACTGCGGCTTTGAGGAAAAGGGGCTTTGGCCCTATTCCGTTTTTCGCGACCTCCAAAATCAAAGAAATACGGGGTGCCGTTCGTCGGCCCCGGCGCACGATCAATTATTGGGCCAGTCGATGAATTAGCCAAAATCGAGGTCTCTATGCGCCCCCTTACTTCAGATATGCCAAATGGCCGCGAGCTCATTGACGAACTCGACTTAGCTACCGCGAGGATGATGGCCCTTTCCGTTGACCGCATCGGTACGGCTGAGTGGAAGGAAGCCTCCCTGAGACAGCAATACGCATTCAACAAATGGCGTGAATATCTTCATCAATTGGCTGATGACCGGGTTCTGGCCGAAACCACGGATGTAGTGGTCCCGCTGACTGAGATTGTCATCCCGGTCAATTGCTCCGATAAGGCCCAAAGTCTTTCTGCGTACTCATGATCAACGGCCCAAGGGGCCACACCCTTTCGCCCCACATCGGAATCGTTGACAGAGGTGATATTGCAGTCCTCGCAATAGACACCGCCCAACCCGGCAAGTGTGGGACTGGTCGCGCACCACAGGCTTGTCGCAGCACCTTGCTCGACGGTCTTCAGACCGGCTTGCGGATTCAGACGCTGGCGTCCGTGCTCATCCAGCACGTCGAACGCGGCGATTTCGGCACTGCTCAGATGGCGCGCGAGATTGGTGAGGATCTGGCCAGGATGGACCGAGAAAGCCCGCACACCCCGATCACGTCCGCGCCGGTCGAGCGCCAGCGCAAACAAGGCGTTGGCAGTTTTGGACTGACCATACGCCACCCATTTGTCATACGGGCGGCGCGTGAAATCGATGTCGTCGAAATCCACGCCCGCGATCTGATGTCCTCGCGACGATACCGACACCACGCGCGCCGCGCCTGCAGCTATCAGGGCCGGCCATAGCCCGCATGTCAGGCGGAAGTGACCGAGATGATTGGTTGCGAACTGACTCTCACGTCCATCGTCGTCCCGCATCAAGGGCGAAGCCATGACCCCGGCGCAATTGATCAGCATCGCGACAGGCCGCCCACTGTCGAGCACACGTCGACTGAAGGCAGCAACCGATGCAGCCTGCATCAGATCCATCTGCAGCACTTCGACCCGCTCGACGCCGGCCAGTGTAGTCAGCGCCTGACACGGATCTCGCGCAGGAACGATAACCTGCGCGCCCGCGGCAGCCAGACTTTGGGTGGTGATCAGTCCTATGCCCGAGTGACCGCCGGTAACAATGGCGATCCGGCCTGTCAGGTCAACACCTGCCATGACCTGGGCCGCAGTGCTGGCGGCGTCGAACTCGGACTGTATGGGTTTTTGAAGCGTCATCATCGGAATCCCCTGGCATATATCGAAGTGCACGATTCTTTATTAAGCTCGCTGGACGAACCATCCTCTGAAAACCGGTTTTCTATCGTGATCATCCAGAATGCAGTGTCTGATCCCCTGTCCGAAGTCCTTGCGCTGACAGGACTGCGTGCCGCCTGTTCCGTGCGATTGCAGGCAGGAGGCACATGGGCCCTGAGATTCCGGCCCATCGAATTGAAATTCAACGTCGTGCGACGGGGCGAGTGCTGGCTTCGCGTGGCCGGGATGCAGCCAGCTCAGCTGACGGCGGGCGACTGTTTCGTGATCGCGCGTACCCCGTTCATTCTTTCCAGCGGGCCGGATGAGGAAGCCGTGGATGCTTCGCAAGTGTTCTCCCATGCGGGGGCATCGGCGACATTCGGCATGGGTGAAGAGGTCGAGTTATTGGGCGGCAGCGTTTCCCTGGAGGGACCTGCCGCGGTGGAGCTGCTCGAGACGTTGCCGGCTGCACTGATCATCCCTGGAGCGTCAGGAGGCGCATCTTCGTTCAACTGGCTGCTCGATGAGCTGGACCGTGAATGGCAGTCGAATCAACCCGGTGCGCACACGATGTGCAACGATCTGCTCCGGTTGGTCTTCGTTCACGCGCTGCGCCATCACATCACCACGGCTGACGCAAACGATCTGAGTTGGCTGGGTGGACTACGCGACCCCGTCATCGCAAAGGTACTGCGCGCCATTCACGGTGCACCTGAAAAAACGCTGAGACTGGCTGAAATGGCGAGTATCGCCTGCATGTCGCGCTCCGGTTTCACGGCACTTTTCAAGGCACGTGTGGGGCAGGCACCTGTCGAATATGCCACGCGCTGGCGCATGCAGGTCGCGGCTTCGCGGTTGCGCAACGGTGCAGACAACGTCACTACCGTCGCCGCGTCACTGGGCTACCTTTCGGACGCTGCATTTGGCGCCGCATTCCGACGCGTTCACGGCCAGTCGCCCGGGCACTATCGACGGGAAGCGAGTGCGAGAGCGCCTCAAGAATGAAACGCCGCCTTCTGGAATTCCCATGGAACGTTGCCAACACGATTTGAAAGAAGATGCCAGGGCGTAACACCCTGGCAGAACACAGAGATCACTTTTTCTTCTTCGCAGGCTTGTCAGTCTTATCTGACTTCTTCGCCTTGTCCGGCTTGCTATCAGCTTTCTTCGCGGATTTCTTCGGTGCGGCATCTTTCTTCTTGTCTTTCTTGTCGGAAGACTTCGAAAGCGCCAAGGCCGCAGCTGATTTCTTTGCCGATGATGACTTTTTGTCTTTCAAATCCTTGCTGGCTTTTGAAGACTCACTTTTGCTTTTCTTCTCGTCCTTCGCCATGTTGACCACCTCTCGGAGAATGCGTGTATTGGCAAATGGCCTGTGGGATTCGCCACAGGCTAGTCATTAGGCGAGCGGGTCCGGAGGCGGTTCAAAATATTTATGCTTCAAACTGAACCCGGGAGATGCAAGCGGCAGCGCGAATCGCTGAAGCCAGGACGCGTCCGATTCCCCGGACGCGCCGTTCCTCACTCCGCCAGGGTCGCGTTGTCGATGACGAAGCGGTATTTGACGTCACCCTTGAGCATCCGCTCGAAGGCTTCGTTGATGTGTTCTGCGCGTATCAGTTCGATGTCCGAAACGATGCCATGTTCGGCGCAGAAATCGAGCATCTCCTGGGTTTCCGGGATGCCACCAATCATCGAGCCGGCGAGCGTGCGTCGTTTCATGATCAGGTTGAACACGTTGGGCGCTGCGTGCGGCGTGGCCGGTGCGCCGACCAATGTCATGGCGCCGTCGCGTTTGAGCAGGACCAGAAAGGCGTCCAGGTCGTGGGGCGCGGCGACTGTGTTGATGATCAGATCGAAGCTCTTCAGGTGCGCAGCCATCTGCTGTGCATCGCTGGACACCACCACTTCATCGGCGCCCAAGGTCCTTGCGGCCTCACGCTTGGACTCCGAAGTGGTAAAGGCCACCACGTGGGCGCCCAGCGCATGGGCGAGTTTGATGCCCATGTGACCCAGACCACCGATGCCGACCACGCCCACTTTCTTGCCGGGTCCCGCGTTCCAGTGCCGCAATGGCGACCAGGTGGTGATACCCGCGCACAGCAGTGGCGCAACGGCAGCCAGTTGGTCCTCGGGATGGCGAATACGCAGCGCGAAGCGCTGGTTCACCACGATCGATTGCGAATAACCACCCAGCGTCCAGCCCGGGGCATCCGGGGTCGGAAAGTTGTAGGTGCCGATCATGCCGTCGCAATAATTTTCCAGCCCCGCATCGCATTCCTCGCAATGCTTGCAGCTGTCGACGATGCAACCGACGCCGACCAGATCACCCGGCGAAAAACCGGTGACTTGCGAGCCAACGGCTGTAACACGACCAACGATCTCGTGGCCCGGCACACAGGGATACTGGGTGCCTTCCCACTCGGAGCGAACCTGATGCAGGTCCGAGTGACAGATACCGCAATAAGCGATCTCGATCTGTACATCTTCCGCGCCGGGCGAGCGACGAGTGATGCGCAGGGGTTCAAGTGGTTTTTCGGCCGCGTGGGCGCCATAAGCGAAAACTTGCATGGATATTCTCCTGTGACAGTTCAATACATTGTCCCGATCCGTTCGCTTCTGCCGTAGCTCAATCCGGTCGAATACTTGCCTGATCCTGTGGAGATGCAAGGGGATGGAAAGAAAAAGCCTCATCGGCGGGCTAGACTTCGATCGGCTGATACAGCGAGTAGGTCCTCGTCCCGGCTGTAGCAAAGCACTGGCCGCATTCGAGGAGCTTTGTTCATTCAAGGCCACGACCGGAACATGATTCGGTCCAGGCCTTCCTTCATTCAGGAGAAGCGAACATGGGTTTTGTGACGACGCGGGACGGTGTTGAGATCTTTTATAAAGACTGGGGACCACGTGATGCCAAGGTCATCTGGTTCCATCACGGATGGCCACTGAGCGCCGACGATTGGGACGCGCAGATGCTGTTTTTCCTGGCCAACGGTTACAGGGTCATCGCACACGACCGACGGGGCCATGGGCGCTCGAGTCAGGTCTGGGACGGCCACGATATGGATCACTACGCCGACGACGTTGCGGCCGTGGTGGATCACCTCGGCGTACAAGGCGCGGTACATGTCGGGCACTCCACCGGCGGCGGCGAAGTGATTCATTACATCGTGCGCCACGGTGAAAACCGCGTCTCCAAAGCCGCCATCATCAGCGCCGTGCCACCCTTGATGGTCCAGACTCCGAACAACCCCGGAGGCCTGCCAAAATCGGTTTTCGACGACCTGCAAGCGCAACTGAAGGCCAATCGCGCGCAGTTCTACCACGACGTTCCTGCCGGACCTTTCTACGGTTACAACCGCCCTGGTGCGAAACCGTCTGAAGGCATCATCCGCAACTGGTGGCGGCAAGGCATGATGGGTTGTGCGATAGCGCACTATGACGGGATCGTGGCCTTCTCTCAGACCGACTTCACCGAAGATTTGAAGCGCATCAAAGTTCCCGTTCTGGTGCTGCATGGGGATGACGACCAGATCGTGCCTTATGAGAATTCGGGAGTTCTGTCGGCGAAGCTGTTGCAAAACAGTACGCTGAAGATCTATCCGGGCTTTCCGCACGGAATGCCGACAACCCATGCGGATACGATCAATGCTGATTTGCTCGCGTTCATTCGCAGTTGAATGATCGGGGCGGGAGAACATCCCGCCCCTTTCAGCGTTGGCTAGCTGGGCAATTTCAGGTGCAGCAAAGGAAACGGTCGGCCCTCGCCATCCAGCGGAGAACGACCTGTTTGAACAAACCCGTAATGCAGGTAAAAACCTACCGCTTCGGGATTCTGCTCATTTACGTCAACGCTGATCTCATTGCGAGAACGGCGAGCGTGATCCAGCAATGCGCGCCCAATACCCTTCCCTCGTAAATCCGGCTCGATGAAGAGCATCTCCACGTGGTTTTCGTTGAGCCCGATGAAACCCAGCGGGCGGTCCTGCGCATCGACTGCAACCCATAACTCGACAGCGGGCAGGTAGATGTCTCGCAGCTGCGGAAGTAACGCAGCGATATCGGATTCTTGCAGGAAATGGTGAGTGGCGCGAACGGAGCGCAGCCAAATGTCGAGCAGTAGCGGATGGTCGGCGTTGGTAGCCTGACGAATGATCATGGAATCATCCTTTTGTACTTGATATTGGAAATGAGGCACGCCAGTGAATGGCGACCGTATAAGCGTCGGCAACGTGTATGACCGCTTCGCGAGTTAACGCCTGGGCGGTTCACGGCAGAGGTGGCCGCAAAGGAAGGAGGCGGAACGATACTGATGGGTTTTCGATATGTCTATACCAATTGACGGATCTACGTTCAGCGCACCGCCTGTAGGAGCTGCCGCAGGCTGCGATCTTTTCGCAACGCTCGACACAAAGGAATCCATCACAGATCATCAAATGCCCCTTCAAGGATGCCCAGGGACGTATGCCATGGATCGCCTTCCGACACTCTTCACCGATCGTCTTGTACTCACGCCCCTCCAACTGGAGGATGCCCCCATCATCCAGGACTTGTTCCCCCAATGGGAGGTAGTTCGCTACCTGGATAGTCGCGTCCCATGGCCGTATCCAGAAGACGGAGCGCTGGTCTATGTGCGGGACATCGCCCTGCCTGCGATGGCAGCCGGTCGTGAATGGCATTGGATGATCCGCATGCGCAACGATGCCGAGTGCACCCTCGGTAGCATCAGTTTGTTTGAACAGCCTGGGAACAACAGAGGCTTCTGGCTTGCGCCGCAGTGGTGGGGAAAAGGCTATATGCGTGAAGCATGTCGGATCATCAACGCGTATTGGTTCGAGACATTGTCGCGTCCGGTCATGCAGGTTCCCAAAGCGGTTGCCAACCATGCGTCCCGCAGGGTCTCAGAGCATGAGGGCATGCGTCTGGTGGGTGTGCGAGAAGGTAATTTTGTCTGCGGGTTGATGCGCGTCGAGGTTTGGGAGATGACGCGTACGGAGTGGATTGGCAGATCTATGGCTGGCCATTAGTTTTATTGGCTCGGTCATTGGCCGCTATGTAGAAAAATGAAAAAGGAGACAAATTTACTTTGTAGAAAACAAATCTGTCCCCTTTCCGATGGTCCCCTTCTCCGCAAATTACGGCATGGAAATACTGTAACCCGCGAGTTTGGCCCTCTCCTTTTCTTTCACGTACTTCTTGTTGGCCATCTGCGAGAACTTCATGAAGTCGGCCTTGGCGTCGTCCCTGTCTCCCAAATGGTCGTACGCGATACCGCGTGCGTAGTAAGCCCAGGCATAGTCCGGCTGGCGCTGAAGGCCGGTGCTGAATGCTTCAGCGGCCTCTCGGTACTGACCCAGGTCCGTCAACGCGAGTCCCAGATGATAGTAGGTTGGCATATGGAAGCCGGAGCCCTTCCCAGCTTCTCCCATCCCGTTGTCAAGGTTGTACTGCACGAGTTCAAGGGCTTTTTTCGGGTTGCCAGCGTCGCGATACATGGCACTCAAGTCCAGGTTGTCACGCGGATCAGGCTTGACCGCCAGCTGCATGGATTTTTCCTTGGCGGCCACGGCTTCCGGAAAGTGTTTGAGGTTGCTGAAAGCATCGGCCTGCACAGCGTAAATCGAACTCTGCAGCGATGCGGGAAGCGTATTTTTCTGCAGGCAAAGATCACCTTCCTGCAGCACCAGAGGATAGTTTTCGGCTTTGGAAGCCTTGAACTGATTTACGCAGTGGGCAAGGTTGGCTTTTTGCGGGTTCTGCATCCCTGCACAACCTGTAAGGATGACAGAGGAGGCAAACAGTACGGGCCAGCGAAAATTCATGATGAGCATCCTTGTCAGTCGAGCAGATGAGCGTTGAGGTCAGGACGATAAACCTGCAAAAGAGGAGCAGTCACGGTGCCTTGTAGCGAGCAAAACACGGTGGTGTGTCCCGCAAGTGGCGTTGTCGTGCCGCCCTCCTCGACGATCAGCACGCGGTCTACGAAACCAAACGGCGTGGCGACGCCGGGACCGGTGAGATTCTCGGTGCGCCATTGGCCGATCGGGTCACCAACGCGGCGAATTTCGGCGCGGCTAATAGCGTTGCCCTGACTGAAAAAGCGTGCGCTATCGACGAACAGCGGTTTGAGTTTTGCCGCCACTTCTTGCGGCAAGCCATCGGCTACGAAACCCCAGAAGAGAAAATTGCCGACGTCTTTGATGGTTTGGGCCTGGTTGTAATAGCCGACCATACGCACGCCGTTAACGATCAGGGGCGTTTCGAACTGTTGGTAAGTGCCACCTTCCTGCAGCGGACTCATGACGGTCGGTGCCTTGACCGAGCCATAATCACTCAAGCGCAGGGTCCCTGCCGGCAGACGTGCGTCGCGCAGGCTTTCGAAAAATTGCGCGTCGCAACGAGAGAACTCAGTCAGAAGTTGTTCGGGTGTGTTGATGGCTTGGGGTTGAGCCTGTACAGCGCTGGCGGCTGTGATGGCGAGCAAAGTAATACTGGAAAAAACTGAGCGGAGCATTTACGTCATCCATGAGGAGGGAACGAAGGATTTCGGCTTATCAGTCGCAATCTTTAATAAAGAAGGGCTTGCGAGAGAAGGCCTGAGTGCTGGCAAAAGGGGCACAGATTGATTTTCTGGACAATGAATCTGTCCCCTTTTAACGCCCGGAGCCGATCTTTCTCATTACCGCGGAACAACAATCACCATCGGCGTGGGTGCCGCTGGAGGCATCATCATTCCCTCGCTTTTAACCACCGTCACACCGTGCTTCTTGATGGACTCAAAGACCTTTTGCGTCGCTGCCGAGTCGTTATAGCCACCGTCATCTATGACTACGGTCAGCGCGCTTTGACGGCGCGGCTCGATGAGTTGTACCTGATTGGTCCGGAAGTACGAGTCCATGGCAACCTTGTCCAGGGACGACAGATCAACTCGTAGAATTTCCGTGTACTTCAACGCCGATGCATTCCAGCCATAGACATTGATCTGTTCCTGAGTCAGGGCAAAAACACAGAAGTGGTAACCACCGATAGTGGAGCCTGGAGTGGAAACGATTAACGTGCAGCGGCCATGCTGCATGATCGATCCTTTGATATCTGGAAAGTCCTTCACGATCTCAGTCGGAAATTGCACTCGGTCGTAGTAGACCGTTGCCCTGTCTAACGGGGTCGTGTTGCAGCCGGACAGAGTGACGGCTAACCCGACGGTCAAACTGGCAAGAAAATTACGCACGGACTACTCCTGTGAGGTTGGTGGTGGGAAGGCGTGAGCCAAAGATCACCAAAACAACAGGATAAAGGCGAAACGCCACCACCGAAATCAGGCCATACGGATATTCGCTGTTTCAGGTCATAGCCCCCGAGAATCGTACAAATCCAGTGGCTCTCGTCAGGGCTGTTTTTGAACGTCCACTCACTGCCAAAACCGGAAATTTAGACTGTTCCCCCCTGAAACGGGCTGACACCTGCCTCACCCAACCACCGGCGCATGCTCAGCCATCAACTCCATTACCCAATCGATAAACACCCGCACCTTCGCACTGACATGTCGATTCGGCGGAAACGCCAGATACATCGGCATCGGCACCATCTCCCAGTCCTCAAACACCGGCAGCAACTCGCCGCTGAGCAGGTGCGGTTTGGCCATGTACTGCGGTAGCCAGAGCATGCCCAGGCCAGCCAGGCCGGCGGCAAGGTAGGCATTGCCGTCGTCGACCGTCAGTTGCGGGCGGCCGTGGGCCTCGATGCGCTCCTCACCTCGCTGCATCGTGTAGGGCAAGGTTTTGCCGGTACGAAACCAGAGGAAGCCGACGGTGTTGTGCCGGCCCTCCTCCAGTTCACGGGGATGCGCCGGCGTACCGAAGCGCTGCAAATAGCCGGGCGCGGCATAGATGCCGAGTTTCAGATCGCCCACATGCCTGGCCACCAGGGATTGATCGGTGATCTCGCCGCCACGCAGCACGCAGTCGACGTTTTCACCAATGATGTCGACGATGCGATCGCTCACGCCCAGGTTCAGCTGAATTTCCGGATAACGTGCAAAGAGCCCCGGCAAGGCCGGAATCAGCAGCATGCGCGCAAATGGGCTGGGGACATCCACCCGCAGCCGCCCGCGGGGTGTCAGCGACGCGCTGGACAAGCTGGTCTCGGCGTCGTCCATGTCGACCAGTAGCCGCACGACGCGTTCGTAGTAGGCCGCGCCGTCGGCGGTGACATTGACCTTGCGTGTGGTGCGGTTGAGCAGGCGCACGCGCAATCTGGCTTCCAGTTGCTGGACGAGCTGCGTCACGGTGGTCTTGCTCATGTGCAGGGTGGCTGCCGCTTTGGTGAAGCTGCCCGTTTCCACCACCCGGGCAAACGCCTGCATTGCATCGAAACGGTCCATTTCACGCCTCTCTCGGGTCTGGATTGTTTGGATTGTACAAACAGTCATGACCAGAGGTGCCTGTTTATTGAGGTCGGCGGCCTTTTTTATAGTGGCTTCACCGTAAACACCGGGCCGCGATGGCCCCGAAAGAGGTATGCCATGACCAGCAAACGTGATGTCGTTTTCCCGCCTGACCGCCATGCTTTGTACGGGCTGCACCGCTACTCGCCGGCGATTCGCTCCAACGGTTTTCTGTTCGTATCCGGACAGGTCGGCAGCCGCAAGGATGGCTCGGCCGAGCCGGACCTCGCGGCACAGGTTCGCTTGGCCTTTGCGAACCTCAACGCGATTTTGGCCGAGGCCGGCGGTAGTTTCGAGGATGTGGTCGACACGACGATCTTCATGGTCGACCCCGACTCGAAGTTCGAAACCATCTGGGAAGTGGCGGCCGAGTATTGGGGCGAAGCGCCCTATCCGACGGTGACTGCGATCGGCGTGACCTGGCTGTCGGGCTTCGATTTCGAGATCAAGGTGATCGCCAAACTACCGGGCCTATAGGTGCGAAGCTTGCTCGCGAAAGCGGTTCATCGGCCGCCATCGATGTTGACTGGCAGACCGTCTTCGCGGGCAAGCCTCGCTCCTACAGGGCAGGTGTTGAATCATGACCAATGTGGGAGCGGGCTTGCTCGCGAAGGCGTCGTGTCAGCCGACATCGTTGTCAGCTGA
>NZ_JBSVXG010000043.1:0-35241 GCF_054070595.1 Pseudomonas sp. SDO55104_S430
GGGTGTCAGGCAGCCAGCGTTATCGTTAGCGACCATCGCGAGCGTGCTCGCTCCTACAGGGTCGGGGCAAGTCAACTCTGGCAGCCCCGCCAACACAACTGGCACGCAGGGCAAACCCTGTGCTTCGCCGACCGCCGACAATCCCTTCCAACCTGCCGGGGCTCCGTTGTCCTGGCGCTTTCTGTGTTGGCGTTCGTATTAACGGGCGCGTGGATTTTTCAAGGTCGTTTCCTATGTTTACCGCCCTGCGTTTTTCCCTCATGGGTCTGTTGTCTTTCACCCTGGCCCAGGCCGCCGTGGCTGCCGATTGCGCGCCGGTTCAGAGCCGGGGCGAGCAAGTGTTCGCCAATGAGTGCGGGGTCTGTCATTCGGTGAGCAAGGGTGCGGTCGGGATGATGGGGCCGAATCTGGCCGGTGTGGTCGGGCGCAAGTCCGGCTCGCTGGAAGGCTTCAACTTTTCCCAGGCCATGCGCAGCAAGAACATCGACTGGCAGGCCGAGAGCATCGAACAACTGATCACGCAACCCCAGGCCTTCGTGCCGGGCACCTACATGCCTTACATGGGGCTGGCCTCCGCCGACGATCGTCAGGCGGTCGTGTGCTACCTCAAGGAACAACACTGATCGGGCCGTCTGTGCGCCCGGACATCTCGTCTGAAGAATAAAAAGGTGATTTATGAGCAACGTTGAAATTCTGCCGCAGGTGGCTGCATTCCTCGAGCGCCGTCACGGCTGCTTTATCGATGGTCAGTGGGTGTTTGCCGAAGGCGAGAGCATTGCCGTGGTCAACCCGGCCACCGGCCAGACCCTGTGCGAAACCCTCGATGCGCCGCTGGCAATCGTCGAGCAGGCGGTGCAGTCCTCGCACAAGGCATTCAAATCCGGTGTCTGGTCCTCGCTGCGTCCGGCCGATCGCGAGCGCATCCTGCTCAACTTCACCCGCCTGGTGGAAGAGCACGCCGAAGAGCTGGCGCAACTGGAAACCCTGAGCCAGGGCAAGTCGATCAACATGGCCCGCGCGCTGGACCTGAACGCCACCGTCGAATTCATGCGCTACATGTCCGGTTGGGCGACCAAGATCGAAGGCCAGACCTTCGACGTGTCGATCCCGCTGCCGCCGGGCGCCAAGTTCACTGCGTTCACCAAGCGTGAGCCGGTGGGCGTGGTGGTCGGCATCGTGCCGTGGAATTTCCCGCTGCTGATCGCCGCCTGGAAGCTGATGCCGGCATTGGCCACCGGTTGCACCGTGATCATCAAGCCGGCGATGGAAACCCCACTGACCGCCATGCGTCTGGCAGAGCTGGCGCTGGAAGCCGGCATTCCGGCAGGCGTGTTCAACGTGGTCACCGGTGGCGGTGCCAACGTGGGCGGCGTGCTGACTCAGCACCCGCTGGTGAGCAAGGTGTCCTTCACCGGTTCCACCGCCGTGGGCAAGAGCGTCGGCGTGGCGTGCATGGAAAACATGACGCGCTTCTCCCTGGAGTTGGGCGGCAAGAATCCGATGATCGTGCTGGCCGATGCCGACATCGAGAAAGCCGTGCAGGGCGCAATCCTCGGCGGCCTGCTGAACAACGGTCAGGTCTGCGCTGCGGCCTCGCGTTTCTACGTGCACCGCTCGATCCACGACAAGTTCGTCGAAGCCCTGGCAGCGGCGGTCTCCGCCATGCCGATCGGCGCGGGCATGAACTGCGATGCGGCGATCAACCCGCTGGTGTCGCGCAAGCAGCAGCAAAGCGTGCTCAAGCACATCGAACTGGCTCGTCGCGAAGGCGCACGCGTAGTGACCGGTGGTGAACTGCTGGAAGGCGACGGCTTCTTCGTCCAGCCGACCATCCTCGCTGACATCGACCACGGCATGGCCGTGGCCCGCGAAGAGGTGTTCGGTCCGGTATTGGGTGTGATGCCGTTCGACGATGAAGATGCCGTGATCGAACTGGCCAACGACAACCGCTACGGCCTGGCCGCGAGCCTGTGGACCAACGATCTGAGCAAGGCGATGAACCTGGTGCCGCGTATCGAAGCCGGCACCGTCTGGGTCAACGCTCACGTCCTGCTCGACCCGGCCATGCCGTTCGGTGGCGTGAAGCAGTCGGGCATGGGGCGTGAGTTTGGGCGTGCGGTGATCGAGGCTTACACCGAGCTGAAGTCGGTTTGCATCGCGCATTGATCCAGTGATATCCGCCGAACCTGAGTTCGGCGATTCCCTGTAGCAGCTGCCGAAGGCTGCGTCCGGCTGCGAAGCAGTCGTAGACCCTGAGTGCGAGGTCTTACTGATGTACCGCATGCACAGGTTTCGCGACTGCTTCGCAGCCGGACGCAGGCTGCGCCAGCTGCTACAGGGTTATGTGGTGTTCCGCTAGGACGCAGGCGGCTTCGCCAGCTCTATCCCCGCGGCACTCAGCCGCTTGAGAATTTCGAACAGCAGCTCGCTCTTGATCGCACCGACCGTGCGTGGGCTGTTGACGTAGCCGGTGACGGTCAGGGTGATGCCTTCGGGTTTCAGCTGGCTGAAACGTACGAACGGCGCCGGTTTTTCGATGATCGATTCGTGTTTGAGGTAGGCGTCGTACAGCAAGTTGCGCACCTCCTCGGGATCAATGTCCAGCGGGAACATCAATTCCAGCGTCGCCACCCCCTGGGCACTGCCGCCCAAGGTCACGTTGCGCAGGTTCTGCGAAATCAGTTGCGAGTTGGGCACGATCACGATCGAGCGGTCGGCCAACTGGATTTCCGTGGCGCGCACGTTGATCCGACGGATATCGCCTTCCACGCCGCTGATACTGATCAGGTCGCCGACCTTCACCGGGCGTTCGGTCAGCAGAATCAGACCGGAAATGAAGTTCTTCACGATCTCTTGCAAGCCAAAACCGATACCCACCGATAGCGCACTGACGATCCACGCCAGATTGGTCCATTGCACCCCCAGCGATGAAAACATCAGCAGCACCACCAGCATGTAGCCGATGTTGGCGAACAGGGTGCTGAGCGACGCGCACATGCCGGGGTCCATCTCGGTCTTGGGCAGGAACTCGTTGTCCAGCCAGCGCCGCAACGCGCGGATCAGATAGATGCCGAACAGCAGGGCGAAAATCGCCTGCAACAGGTTGCCCGGTACGATGTTGAGCTTGCGCAGCCCGTCACCGCCGAGGATCGCCAGGATATTTGTCGCCAGTTGCTCAAGCGTCGATCCCACGCCACCCACTATCAGAGTGATGAACGCAATCAGCAGTAGCGTCGCACGACCGGCACCGGACAGTACGGTGGAGATCTGCTCGAGGCGCGGATCGCCGATCCCCATTAACTGCTTGATGCTCTTGCCTGTGGCTTGCCGGGGTGAAAACAGGTGTTCGCAGCCGTCCTTGACGATCTGGATCAACAGATAGAAACCGGAAAAGACGATGAAGAACCAGACCAGTTCGTAGGTAATGAAACGTGCCAGCGACACGTAGCCGACGAACAGGGCAAGCAGGGCCACCACCACCGCCGCGCAGACGAACGTGTAAACCATCCCGGCGAACGTTCTGCCGGCTTCCGGTTGTGCCGCGGCCATGACTCGCCGGGTTCTGCTGATGCGCCACAGCAGCAGCCCCACCAATATTGAAACCGACAGTGCGACAAGGCCCCTGAGGGCAATCACCACGTCGGAACTCATACCGGTCGCATTGGCGATCTGCGACACCGAAACCAGAGTCAGCAGCAGCCAGGACAAACGCATCGGGAAGGGTTTGATCGCCAATGCCACCGGATCGGCAATCGGTGGCAGACGCCAGGATGGATGCTGGGTCGACAACAGCGCGCGGCTCAGACCGATGATCATCACGCAGGTGTAGGCGATCTTTTCGAAATCCTCCGAGAACCCGGCCATTTGCGGCGTCAGCGGCATTTGCCGGGTGAGGGCGAAAAACAGCAGGTGCAGGGCAATGGCAGCGGCCATCACGGTGGCGAGCACCGAAGCCAGCGCCAAAGCGCTGCGTCGCAGTCGGCCCTCGGGCACACGGTGAATGCACAGCCAGGTCAGGCCGCGTTCCGCCAGGCCCCGGCCCAGAGTCCAGAAGCCCAGCGCCAGCGCCAGCAATATAAAGGTGATCAGGCGCTGACCCGGTTGCCAGGCCGCGTGCAGGGTGTCGCCGGCCTGATTGATGAACGAGTGCAGGCGCTGGCGATCATCCATTGGCAGGTCGAACAGCGGTGCCCAGAACCAGGGGTTGAGCACGCCCTTGGTTTGCTGGGTGACTTCGGTTTCCAGCAGGCTGCGGCGAATCGCGGCGATCTGGGTCAGCAGTTCGGCGGCACTGGCCTTGATCGCCGTCAGATTCTTGAGCTTGTTGTCGATCTGGTTTTTCTGCTCGGTCAGCGAGGCGCGCTGACTGGTGATCTCGGATTTTTCCAAATCGGCGCCGGTGAGCGGGGCCGGGCTCAGCACTCCCAGTTGGGCTTGCAGTTGCGCCTGTTCGGGCAGGAGCAGGGCGCTCATGCGATCGACTTCGCGGATCAGCGCCTGAACCAGATCCTGCGGACCTTCCAGCAGGCTGTAGTTGCTGATCTGCGAGACCTGCTGCTTGAGATTGTTGAGCCGTACTTGCAGGGCTTGCAGATCAGCGTCGGAGATGCTGACCGAGGCCGGGATGATGCTCACCGCCGGCGTTTCGGGCGCCGGCGCCGCCAACAGCCTCGCGCCAGCGGGCCCGCCTAGCGCGAGAACCATGACAATCATCAGCCTCAATGCGTAACGCATAGGTGTACTCGACTGGTTGTTTGTCACTCAGCCTAGGTCATGAGTTGGATTGGTGAGGGATTATTGGATGGATGTCGCCGCGCACTTCTCAAGTGAAAGATAAACCTGTGGCGAGGAGTGCTTGCCTGTGGCGAGGGGGCTTGTCGAAACGTCGCACCGCCCCGTTGGGCTGCGAAGCGGCCCCAAAATCTGCAGCCGCGGTTTTGCAGATGCAACGCAAATGCAGTTTTTACGACTGCTGCGCAGCCGAACGGGGGCAAGCCCCCTCGCCACAGGTGAGCAGCGTTGTTCCAGGGTTTTCGTGTTACTCGCCCAACCGCCGCGCCGGGAAGAACAGCTCGAAACACGTCACCCCATCCACGCTGCTGACACTGTACGCCCCGTCATGCAACTGCATGATGGTCGCCACGATCGACAACCCCAGCCCATTGGACTGCGCCGAGCGTTCCCGGGACTGGTCGACGCGGTAGAAGCGTTCGAACAGCCGGGGCAGGTGTTCGGCGGGGATGGTCTGGCCGTGGTTGCTGACGTGCAGGCGAATGCCATCGGCGGCCGGGGTGGCGCGGATTGTCAGTTCGGAATCGGCCGCGCCGTACTTGATCGCGTTGGAACACAGGTTGGCCATCGCCCGGCGCAGCAGCATCGGTTCGGCCCAGATCAGGCCGCTGCCCCGGGCATCTATGTGCATGCCAGCTTCCGCCGCGAGCCCCTCGAAATAATCCGCCATGCGCTCCATTTCCTCGGCCGCGTCCAGCTCCTGGCGCTGGCTCAGGGCGCTGGATGGGTCGGTGCGGGCCAGGAACAGCATGTTGTCGAGCATCCGCGCCAGGCGCTCCAGCTCCTCGACGTTGGAGGCGAGCAGCTGTTGATACGCCTCGATGCTGCGGTTCTGTTGCAGCGCGACCTGGGTTTCCCCCAGCAGATTGTTGATCGGCGTGCGCAGTTCATGGGCCATGTCCGTCGACACCTGGCCCAATTGCACGAACCCCTTGCCCAGGCGGTCGAGCATGGCATTGAAGGCGTCGATCATCGGCAGCAGTTCCCGCGGCGCACCTTTGCTGTCCAGGCGTTCATTGAGGTTGCCGACGTCGATGCCCTGGGCATGCCGGGCCAGACGCCGCACCGGCAACAGCCCGCGATCCACCAGCACATAACCGGACAACGCCAGCAGAATCGCCGCCACGCTGGCGAACAGGTAAACGTTGAGCCGGTAACTGGCGAGCACTGCGGTGCGCTCGGTCATCAGACGCCCGGTGAGCACTTGCAAGTCGCCTTGATCATCGGATTCGATCGTCGCCGCCAGCGCCGAAAACGGCACCCCGTTGACCGCAGGCATATGTTGCACGTCGCTCAGACTCAGGGGGTGGTCCAGGGGCATCGGTGCCAGGGCAGGCATGCTCAGGTTGCCCGGATTGACCACCAGCAACGGCGGTTTGCCGGGGACGCCGATGGTCAGCAGGGCCTCGCGGTTGCCAAGCATGTTCTGGAACAGCGCAGGCTTGGTGCGGATCAGCTCCAGGGTGTTGCTGTCGTTGAGGAAGGTGCGCAGTTGATCGATGCGAGTGACCAGCGCCGCGTCGTCACGGCGGATCAGCTCGCGTTCCAGATCGTGGTACAGCGCAACGCCCAGCGCGGTCAGCGAAATGAAGGCGAGAAACGCAAATACCAGCGCCAGACGCAGTGTCAGGGAGTGCCGCAAACCGGGGAGGATTTTCATGGTTGGGTGTCGAATCGGTAACCGATGCCGCGCACGCTGTGGATCAGCTTGAGCGGGAACGGGTCGTCGATCTTCATCCGCAGGCGGCGCACCGCGACATCCACCACGTTGGTGTCATTGTCGAAATTCATGTCCCAGACCCGGGAGGCGATCATCGAGCGCGACAGCACTTCACCCTGATGGCTGGCGAACAGGTGCAGCAGGGCAAATTCCTTGTTGGTCAGGGTGATGCGCGTGCCGGCGCGGGTGACGCGGCGTTTGAGTACGTCGATCTGCAGGTCTTCGATCTGCAGTAGTTCATCTTCGCGAGTGGGGCCACGGCGGGTCAGCGTACGCAGGCGCGCCACCAGTTCGGCGAAGGAAAACGGTTTGATCAGGTAATCGTCGGCGCCCAGTTCCAGCCCTTTGACGCGGTCGGCGATGTCATCGCGGGCGGTGAGGAACAGCACCGGGGTATCGGCCTCCTTGCGCAGGCGGCGCAGGACTTCCCAGCCATCCATTTTCGGCATCATCACGTCCAGCACGATCACGTCGAAGTCATGCTCCAGCGCCAGATGCAGGCCATCGGCACCGTCGCGGGCGAGGCTCACGGTGTAGCCGAGCTCTTGCAGACCGTTTTGCAGGTAATTACCGGCCTTGGGTTCGTCTTCGACTACGAGGATGTTCATCGGGATCTGGCCAGTTGGTGAGTCAGGTTCGCGCAGGCGGGCTACGGCGGCGCGTGAGTGTCGCCAGTGTAGCCCGTTCATTCGCCGGTACGCAGGGGGACGATCAGTGATCGTTGGTGCAACCGCTGCCCTGTACCAGATAGTCAAGTTCATGCTGGCGATTCTGGTGGTCGAGGTAACTCAATTGGGCAGGGACGACGCCGCATTTTTGAGAGATGTCGGTTTCACCCAGCACCTTGGCCACGTCGAGGTGGACGTAGGCCGAGTCTTTGTCGTGGATGATCGGGGCGCTGCTTTGGGTGTCGGCAAACGCCGAGCCGGTGGTGAGCAGGGCGGCAAAACCAAGGATCAGAAGTTTCATGATGAGTCTCTCTATTCAGGGTTTGGGTGGCTGTCCGAGGTTGGCCGGTCAGTGAGTCCAGATTACGTGGGCGATCCGGACAGCCGACCAACAGTTCGATGACAAAGTTGTAATAAATGGCCGTCGGTTACGGCTGGCGACCAGCGGCAGCGAGGATCAGGTCAGCGATCTCCTTGGAGTGGGAGACCAGCGACAGGTGGCTGGACGGCAGCTCAATGGTGGTCGCACCCATGCGTTTGGCGAGGAAGCGTTCCAGGTCCGGGTTGATGGTCTGGTCCAGGGTGGATACCGCGTACCAGGACGGTTTGCTGTGCCAGGCGGCGGCATCGGTGCGGTCGGTGAACAGGGTCTTGGCGATCGGTTGCTGCACGGCGAACAATTGCATCGCCTTGTCGTGCGGCACATCGCTGGCGAAGTATTTGAGGAAAGCGTCTTGCTTGAGGCTGACGTAACCGTCGTGTTCCTCGGTTCCGGCGCGAACCGGCATGGTCGGGTACTTGGCCGACAGGGCGACGAAGTCTTCACCGGCATCCGGTGCGCGGGCCGCGACGTAGACCAGCGAGCTGACTTTCGGATCGATCCCGGCCTCGCTGACGACGGTGCCTGCGTAGGAGTGGCCTACGAGTACGGTGGGGCCGTCCTGCTGATCAAGCACTCGCTTGGTGGCGGCAACGTCATCGGCGACCGAGGTCAGCGGGTTTTGCACGGCGGTTACATGCAAGCCGGCAGCCTGCAAGCGGCTGATCACATCCGCCCAGCTGGACCCATCGGCCCATGAGCCGTGGACCAGCACGACGTTATTGGCCTTGACCGGCGCGGTCGTGGTCGCAGCCATGGCCGAGCCGGTGCCCAGCACGAAGAGGCTGGCGGCGATCAGGCAGAGTTTGCTCAATGGATTCATGGTGTAGACCCTTGTCATCATCAGTGGAAGGCGCGTCACCCGGCGTGGGTGACTGACGGCCTCACTTTATGAAGCGAGGGTGCGGGTTACGCTGACAAGTCGATGACATGTTTGTAATGAAGTCATATGCCACGCGAAAAATCCGTAGGAGCGAGGCTTGCCCGCGAAGGCATCCTCAAAAACACAGAAGACCTTTGAGCCAAGCCCCCAATCCAAAGGTGGGAGCGGGCTTGCTCGCGAAAGCGGTGTGTCATTCAGCATCACTGCCCACTGACACCCCCTCTTCGCGGGCAGGCCCGCTCCCATACTGGATTGAGTGTGTCTTCAGCCGGCGGTGTGTTGCGCCTGCCCGGCAAACCACTGCATCACCACGCCACACGCCGGATGCGCAGCCGCCGACGGCTGCAGGCATAGCGAGTAGTTGCCCCGGGTCTTCAATGCTTGGCCAAACGGGATATGCAGCACGCCCCGTTCGATCGATTCCCCTGCCAGGGTCATGTCGGTCATGGCCACACCCAGCCCTCGGGCGGCGGCATCCAGCGCCAGTTCGTCGAGGTTGAAGGGAATGTGTCTAAAGCCGTCCAGTGAATGACCACCGTTGGCCGCCAGCCAATACCGCCAGTCATTTCTGTCCGCGGAGCGATGCAGCAGGGCAAATCCGCCGAGGTCCTCCAGCGACCTCACTTCCAGGCCGGGCGCGCACACCGGAATCAGGGCTTCCTCGAACAGGGTCAGGCAATCCGGTTCGGTGCACGGTTGCGGCAGATAGAGGATGTACGCATCGCTGTCGCCGGCGGGTTCGACGACCTCCGTGGCAACGGTTTCGATGGCCAGGGAAACTTCAGGATGATGGCGATAGAAATCGCTCAACCTGGGCAGCAGCCAGCGCACCGCAAGCGAAACATGCAGGCGAATACGGAACGGACGCTTTTGCGGCGCGATGCGGTCTTCAAGGGTTTTCAGCTGTTCGAGGATGTGGCGGGCGCTGCCGAGCACCTGTTCGCCCTCGGGCGTCAGGCTCAGGCTGCGGCTGCTGCGCACGAACATCGCCACGCCGAAGTGACTTTCCAGTTGCTGGATTTTCCGGCTGACGGCGCTCTGGGTCAGGCATAAGGTCTGCGCAGCCTGGGTGAAGCTGCCGCAGTCGGCGACTTCAACCAGCGCCTGCAAGCCTTGCAGCGAAGGAACGTGGCGGATTTTATCCATGCGTTTTCAGAATGCCTGAATGAATTATTAACGTTGGTTGCAAGTTTTCGAAGCCTTTAGATTCTAGCTTCGGCGATCAGTATCTTGAACCATCCATGCGAACGATGCATGCAGATGGCGATCGCGGAACGAACGTCAACGAGGTGATGCATGGAAAACAGATGTGGCTGGATCGCACAGGCCGGGGACTCTCCGTTGTGCGATGCCTTGAGCGGTACGCAACAGGCCGATTGGCTGGTCATCGGTGCCGGCATTACCGGGCTGTGCGCCGCCCACTCACTGACTGAAATGCATCCCGGGGCACGCATCGTGATCGTCGACCGGCAGCGCGCGGCGCAAGGCGCATCGGCACGCAATTCCGGATTTGTGGTGGCCCACGAGCATCCGGCCCCGGCCGAGCTGCAAGGCAATGCCGGGTTCGAGGGTTTTCAGGTGGACACCTCGATATCCCGCGCCGCCAGTGACGAAGTGCGCAAGCGCATCAACCGGCATGGCATCGACTGTGATTTCCGTGAGTCGGGCTACTTCTTTGCGGTCAGCGATCCACGCAAACTGACCCAGGTCGAAGCCAAGTTGCAGACCCTGCGGGCAGTCGGCGCCCGTGCGGATTTTCTGCAGGGTGAACAGTTGGCGCAAACGCTGGGCACCGGCCATTACGAGGCCGCGATCTGGTGCGGCAATGGCAACGCCTTGCTGCAACCGGCGAAGTACGTGAAGGGCTTGCTCGATGGGCTGCCGCAGAACGTCACGCTGTTCGAGAACACCGAGATTCTCGGCCTGGAGCGCTTGGGTAACGGGCGGGTTCGTGCCAACGGTCACCAGGGTTGCATTGAAGCCAGGCAGGTTCTGGTCTGCCTCAACGCCTTCATTCCCCGTTCCGGTATCGACGACAGCGGCACTTTCGCCATGGAGCTCAGCGCCAGCCTGACCCGGCCGTTGAACGATGAAGAGTTCCAGGCCATCGGCGCCGTAGAGCCCTGGGGCGTGTTGTCGACCCGGCCGCTGGGGGCCACGGTGCGCCTGACCCCGGATCGTCGGGTGATGATCCGCAACACTGCCGAGTACCGCTCCCGCGATCTGTCGCTCACCGAGCTGGCGCAGCGCCGTCAGCATCATGTGCAAGGGTTGCGACGACGTTTCCCGATGCTGGATGAGCAGGACATTGAGTACACCTGGACCGGCCATCTCAGCGCTTCGCGTTCCGGGCAACCCTATTTCGCCAAGGTGCAGGAGGGCGTGTTCGCCGTGGCCGGCTGCAACGGTTCCGGCGTGGCGCGGGGCTCGCTGTGGGGGCGCTTGCTCGCGGAGCTGGCCTCGGGCGGTGATTCGCCGCTGCTGCGATCGGTCCTGGAGCGTGCACGGCCCGGCTGGCTGCCGCCCAAACCGCTGCTCGACATCGGTGCCATGCTGCGTATGCGCATCGAGACGGCCCGCGCCAAATCAGAAATCTGACATCCATAACAAAAACGCTTCCGTAGGTGATCGACCATGCGCATCAAAACCCTTTCCTTGCTGGCACTGCTCTCGAGCTGTTGCGCCAGCGCTTACGCCGATGAAACCGTGAACATTTCCAACTGGAACGGCTACATCGCCGACGACACCCTGGCCAATTTCACCCGGGAGACGGGAATCAAGGCCACCTACGACATCCACGACAGCAACGAAGTGCTGGAGTCGAAGTTGATGACGGGCAACACCGGCTATGACGTGGTCAGTCCGTCGAACCACTTCCTGTCGCGCCTGATCAAGGCTGGTGCCATCCAGAAACTCGACAGGACTCAGCTGCCCGACTGGAAGAATCTGGACCCGGCGCTGATGAAAAAGCTCGAAGTCAACGACCCCGGCAATCAATACGGCTTTCCCTATATGTGGGGCACCGCGGGGATCGGCTACAACGTCGAGAAGATCAAGGCGATTTTCGGCAACACCGATGTCACCCGCTCGTGGAGCCTGTTTTTCGATGAGGCCAATATCAAAAAGCTCAGTGAATGCGGCGTGGCGATAATCGATAACCCCACCCAAGTACTGCCCATAACCCTGAACTACCTGGGGCTGCCGCATCACAGTCACGAGCCTGCCGACTACAAGAAGGCCGAGGCGGCACTGCTGAAGATTCGCCCATATGTGCAGTATTTCCATGCCTCGAAGTACATCAGCGACCTGGCCAACGGCAATGTCTGCGCGGTGATCGGTTTCAACGGCGACATCGTGCAGGCGGCGGCCAGTGCCAAAGAGGCCAGAAACGGTATCGACATCGCCTATTCGATCCCGCAGGAAGGCTCGACCTTGTGGTTCGATATGGTGGTGATGCCCAGGAGCGCACCGCACGAGAAGAACGGCTACCGTTACATGAATTACCTGCTGCAACCGCAGGTGATTGCCAACATCAGCAACAGCATCCACTACGCCAACCCCAACAGCGCCGCCGACGCCCTGGTGGTGGCCGAAGTGAAACAGGATCTGGCGATCTACCCGCCGAAAACGGTGATGGACAAACTGTTCACCGTCGAAGACCTGCCCCCGACGATCGCGCGGCTGGCTACACGGTTGTGGACCAAGCTAAAGAGCAACACTTGATCGTGCAGAACCCTTAGGATCGAGGCTTGCCCGCGAAGGCGTCCTCAAAAACACCGAGGGATTTTCAGGTACACCTCAATCCAGTGTGTGTGGGCTTGCTCGCGAAGAGGGCGTGTCAGTCAACATTGATGCTGATTGACACACCGCTTTCGCGAGCAAGCCCGCTCCCACATTGGTCCAGCGGTGGTGCTGCTCATGCCAGCATCGACATCAAACCACCCTGGCGATCCAGCTTGGCCAGGTCGTCGAAGCCGCCGATGTGGATGTCGCCAACGAATATCTGCGGTACGGTGCGACGACCGCTGCGTTCGATCATTTCCTCAAGCTTGCCCGGCGTGCGCTGGACGTTGATTTCCTGCATGGCGACGCCTTTGCTGACCAGCAGCGATTTTGCATTGCGGCAGTAGGGGCAGGTGTCGGTGGTGTAGAGGGTTACGGTGTTCATCATTAGTCTCCGGTAAAGATTAACTGTAGGAGCGAGCATGCTCGCGATGGTGGTCCAGACACCGCGGGGCATCAGGCAGCCAGCGTTATCGTTGGCGACCATCGCGCGCGTGCTCGCTCCTACAGAGAGCAGAAGTCAGGCTTGGATTGCGGGAAAATCGATATCAGTCAACGCCACGTTGTTCAGGTAGTTGGTCAGCGTCTGCGACGCCACATGCGCCACCACTTCAACGATCTTCGCGTCGTTGATCCCGGCGGCGCGGGCGGCGGCGATCTGGTCGCTGGTCAAGTGCCCACGGCTTTCGGTGATCTGGCGGGCGAGCAGGGCGAAGGCGTCGAGCTTGCCTTCACGGGCGCTGAGAATCTCCTGGCTGGACATCCCGGCCTTGCCGGCGAACAGCGTGTGGGCCGCCAGGCAGTAGTCGCAGCCGTTGACTTGAGAGGTGGCGAGGGAGATTGCTTCCTTCTCGGTGGCGCTCAGGGACGTCTTGCCCAGTGCCGCCGAGTTTTGCATGTACGAGGCCAGCACCGCCGGGGCGTGGGCCAGTACGCGGAATACGTTGGGCAGGAAGCCGATTTTCTTCTCCACGCCTTCCAGGAATGGGCGGGTGGCGTCGGTAGCGTGTTCAACTGGGACAATGCGAGTCATGGTGATTCTCCGGTTTGAAGCGCGATGGGCGCTGGGTACGGAGGTCATGCTATTGATTCGGGCTGGTCAATTGGATGCAAATCGTCGACGATATGCGACAGATCGTCCAGAACTGCTCCCGGGAGCCTCTCCATGGATCGCTTGTCCACCTTGCTTGCGCATTTCGGCGTCAACGCCGGCACCTTTCACAGCGGCACGTTCTGCGGCGTGACGGCCTTCGATGGCAGCCAGACCGGGGGCCACGTGCACCTGCTGCAGGCCGGCGAGGTCGGCCTGAAGCTTGCCGATGAGCGCGAGCTGCACCTGACCGAGCCAACCCTGATCTTTTTCCCCAGGCCGTATCGCCATCGTCTGTTCGCCACCGAAGCGTCCGGCACGCAACTGGTGTGCGCGTCGCTGAATTTCGACGGCGGCTCGGGCAATGCCCTGGCCATGGCATTGCCGGATTATCTGGTGCTCAAGCTCGATGAAATCCCGACCCTGGCCAGCACCCTTGAGTGGTTGTTCAACGAGGCGTTCGACGGCACCTGCGGCCGCGAAGCGGTAATGGATCGGCTGTTCGAGCTGCTGGTGATTCTGCTGCTGCGGCATATCCTGAGCACACGCAACCAGCAACCGGGGATGATGGCGGGTCTTGCGGATGCGCGTCTGGCAAGGCCTCTGAGCCAGATGCACGAAGCGCCGGCCAAGGCCTGGAGCGTGGCCGAGCTGTCGGTGCTGGCGAACATGTCCCGGGCCAGCTTCGCCGAACACTTCAAACGCGTGGTCGGTCAGGCACCGGTGGATTATCTGGTGAGCTGGCGCATCAGCCTGGCGCAGAAGCGCTTGCGCGAGGGCAAGCCGATTGCCTTGATCGCCGAGGAGGTGGGCTATGAAAGCCCGTCGGCGCTGGCGCGGGCGTTTCGCCGCAAGACCGGCGTCAGCCCCCGTGAATGGAGGGGCTGAACGATGACCACGGACCTTGTAGCAGCTGACGAAGCCTGCGTCCGGCTGCGCAGCAGACGCCAATACGGATATTTCGGTTTGTCAGGAAGAACGCATGCGCAGGTCTTACGACTGCTGCGCAGCCGGACGCAGCCTTCTGCAGCTGCTACAAAAGCGGCCATAGCAGCGACAACAAAAGCGGCGTGGCTGCTGGAGGATCTGGAGGAAGAACGCGAATACAGTTCGCCGGTCTGTTATCTCGATCAGTTCCCCGATTACTGAGATGCGAAGTTGTTCAATGACTTTGTCGTCGTACAAGCGGTAATCTCGCCGGCTCGCATGTAAAAACAATAATCAGGAGTCACCGATGCATCCGATCCGTCTCGGTCTGGTGGGCTACGGCAAGATTGCCCAGGACCAGCACGTCCCCGCCATCAGCGCCAATCCCGCGTTCCAGTTGGTGGCTGTCGCGACCCAGGGCCAGCCTTGCCCCACGGTTGAGAACTTCAAGTCCCTGAGCGAATTGCTCGAGAAAGGCCCGCAGGTTGACGCAATCGCGTTCTGCACACCGCCTCAGGGCCGTTTTGCTCTGGTCCAACAGGCGCTAGCCGCGGGCAAACATGTGCTGGTGGAAAAGCCGCCTTGCGCCACCCTGGGTGAGGCGATGGCGTTGGCGAGTCAGGCCAAGGAGCAGGGTGTCAGCGGCCTGTTCGCCTGGCATTCGCGCTACGCCCCCGGCATCGAAGCCGCCCGCGACTGGCTGGCCAGCCGCACCCTGCAAAGCGTACAGATCGACTGGAAGGAAGACGTGCGCAAATGGCACCCCGGCCAGGCGTGGATCTGGCAGCCCGGTGGCCTGGGCGTGTTCGATCCGGGCATCAATGCGCTGTCGATTGTCACTCATCTGCTGCCGCTGCCGTTGTTCGTCGAGGCTGCCGAACTGCGCGTGCCGAGCAACTGCCAATCGCCGATTGCCGCCTCCATCAAGATGTCTGACGCGCACCACTTGGATGTGCGTGCGGAGTTCGATTTCGATCATGGTCATGACGAGCTGTGGAGCATCGAGATTCGTTGCGCCGAAGGCGTGCTGCGCCTCGACAACGGTGGTGCGCTGTTGAGCATCGATGGCGTGCGCCAGAGCGTTTCGGAGGAGGGCGAGTACGCGGCGGTGTACCGGCATTTCCAGCAGCTGATCCGCGACAAGGCCAGCGATCTGGACCTGCAGCCGTTGCGGCTGGTGGCTGACAGTTTTTTTGTCGGCAGCCGTGAGTTGGTTGAACCGTTCTACGATTAATGAGCGCGATGCAGGAGCGAGTTCGTTTGCGAACTTTGCTCCTGTTACATTTTGGCAGGCCAAATTCAAAGCTGTCAGTAATGCGGCAGAAGTCGAACTTGTTAATAGTGTTCAGTCTCTTGCATAAGATCTGATCCGCTTTAGCTGACGTTGTTCTTAGATAAAAATAAACTAATTTTGCCGATAAATAGTTGGAACTTTTTCTGAAGTAGCCAGCATAATGGCCACCCCGTGACTCACGCGAACAGGCCGTGGTCCGGGGAGAAGCCCGATCAAAGCCACAAGGATTATGTGTGCTATCCGTGAACTAATGACGCGGTGAGCGCTGACGCTCTTTATTTGCCTTTAACAAGAGCATTAGTAAGTTGAGTTAATGAATAGTGTTCCCATGGCATTACAACTAAGTCTCTGTGTGTAACTGTAGTGGAACACTCGGGAAGATGTTTATGCACACAATTCGAAATACTCTAGTGGTCGTGAATTCCCGGCAATCCGGTGATCTGATTCTGGACCGCGCCAGGATGATCGCGAATTCCACCCGCTCACATCTGCATCTGCTGGCATGTGAAAAGGGCAATCATCATTCTCCATGGCTGAGTCAGCTACAGGACTCCCTCGTGCAGGAAGGTTTGAGTGTCAGTGCCCAGCACGACTGGCAGGGCAGTGCACACAAGACCATCATCGCCGCGCAACAGGCCGAAGGCTGCGGCCTGGTGATCAAGCAGCACCTGCCCGACAACCCGCTGATCAAAGCCTTTCTCACCCCGGATGACTGGAAGCTGCTGCGGTATTGCCCCAGCCCCGTACTGATGGTGAAAACCGCCCGGCCTTGGATGGGCGGCATCGTTCTGGTGGCCGTGGATGTCGGCAGCGGTGACGTGGAGCATCACGTGTTGCACTCTGGCGTCGTCAGCCATGGCTATGACATCGCCAAACTGGCCGGTGGCACGCTGCACATGATCAGCGCCCATCCCTATCCCATGTTGTCCTCCAGCGACCCGATCTTTCAGCTCAAGGAAAGCATCCACGCGTATTACCGCGAGCTGTGCCTGAGGTTTCAGGCCGAGTTCAACATCAGCGATTCGCGCCTGCACATCGAAGAAGGCCCGGCCGAAGTGCTGATTCCCTTCCTGGCGCACAAGCTTGAAGCGGCTGTCACGGTGATCGGCAGCGTGGGGCGTTCGGGGCTGAGCGGCACCCTGGTCGGCAACACCGCCGAGATGGTGCTGGATGCGCTGGACAGTGATGTGCTGGTACTCAAGCCCGATGACATCATCCTGCACCTGGAAGAACTGGCCGCTCCACCGTCCAGCCCGGAAATCGACACCGGCCTGACCTCCTGGCCGTACACCCACCACAACCATCACCCGTTCGTGCAGGCCCATGACCACCTGGCGCCAGACGTCGCGACACCTGCCAGCAATGCGGAGAAATTCAAACTGACGGGGCGTTGAAGGCACTGCGGTTATCACAGAGACCTGTGGGAGCGGGCTTGCCCGCGAAGAGGCCGGCACATTCAACTTTGATGTTGACTGACCTGACGCCTTCGCGGGCAAGCCACGCTCCCACAGGGTTTTGTGTGGTTCACAGATTTTGTGATCGACACAAGAAACTGTGGGAGCGGGCTTGCTCGCGAAGAGGCCGGCACATCCAACATTGATGCTGGCTGACCTGACGCCTTCGCGGGCAAGCCCGGCTCCCACAGGTTTTGAAGGCGCTCGAAGGATTTTGGTCAGCCCTGAAATGCCTTTGATTTATGTGATTTTGATATCAGTGCTATGTGATTGGCGCTGTTTATCGATCAATTCGTGAGCGGTAAGTTGCTTCTCTGCGATATCAAATCGAGAGCAAGCAATGATTCAGTATTTCTTCCGCCATCACGCTTCGCCGGTTATCAACGCTCCGGGCTCCGGTTGGCTGGCGACAATCAAAAGCCGCATCACCCTGAAGGCTACATTGATGGCCGCCATGCTTGGCATGGCTGGCGTCGATGCCGAGGCTGCGGACTACAAACAGAACCCGTTCACCCTGACCTACGGTGGCGCGCTGACGAAGAACGAACCCGGCAAGGTCAACCTCCATCCGGTCACCTACAAGCTCAATGGCCTGGACATTGCCGCCAACGTCTACACGCCGGCCAACTATGACGTGGCGAAAAAATACCCGGTGGTGGTCGTGGCGCATCCCAATGGTGGGGTGAAAGAACAGGTCGCGGGCCTGTATGCCCAGCGCCTGGCGGATCAGGGCTACATCACGATCACGGCGGATGCGGCGTATCAGGGGGCCAGTGGTGGCGAGCCGCGTAATGTCGACAAGCCTGCCAACCGCATCGAAGACATCCACGGTATGGCGGACTTCATCGCCCGCTATCCCGGCGTCGACAGCAGGCGTCTGGGCTTGCTCGGTATCTGCGGCGGTGGCGGTTACTCATTGGCGGCGGCGCAGACCGACAAGCGCTTCCAGTCAATCGCGACCTTGAGCATGTTCAACTCCGGACTGGTTCGCCGTAACGGCTATCAGGACTCGCAAATTTCCACTGTCGAGGAACGCCTGCAACAGGCGTCGGCAGCCCGCGCCCAGGAAGTGGCTGGCGGTGAAATTCTCTACGTCGGCGACGCCAAACTGACCGATGAGCAGATCGCCAAACTGCCGTTCGACCTGTATCGCCAGGGTTTCGAGTACTACGGTAAGACCCACGCCCACCCTAACTCGACGTTCCGTTACAACCAGAGCAGCCTGCTGGATCTGATGCGCTTCGACGCAACGAACCAGATCGAGTTGATCGACAAGCCATTGCTGATGATCGCTGGCAGCAAGGCCGACAGTCTTTACATGTCACAGCAAGCCTTCGCCAAGGCCGCCGGCACCCAGGACAAACAACTGTTCACCATCGATGGCGCGACCCATATCGAGACCTATTGGGTGCCGGAATACGTGGACGTCGCGATGGGCCAGTTGAGCGCTTTTTACGCCAGAACTCTTTAATCCAGAATGCTCTGACTTGAACGGATATCTCCTCATGAAAAACACCTTGATAGGCATCGCGGTCTGCGCCGCAGCGCCCTTTGCCGACGCCGCCGGTGCAGGCAGTGCCGATGAATCTCGCCGCACCGAACAGCAGATCAGCCGAGCCGGCAGCCAGGCATCGATGGCAGGGCCGGCGGATTATTTCACCGGGCGTGTACGCGTCGACCCGCTGTTTCCCGCCTCGGACGAGATCAATGCTTCCGGCGCTTACGTCAGCTTCGAACCGGGTGCGCGTTCGGCCTGGCACACCCATCCCGCAGGACAGCGGTTGGTGGTGACGTCCGGCCTAGGTCTGATCCAGGAATGGGGCAAGCCTGTGCAGGAAATCCATCCGGGCGACGTGATCGTCTGCCCGCCGGGCGTCAAGCACTGGCATGGCGCCGCCCCGGCGAGCGCCATGACGCACCTGGCCGTGACGGGCACGGTGGATGGCAAGAACGTGAACTGGCTGGAAAAGGTCACCGATGAGCAGTACAACGCTCGTGGCACGTCGACCCCAGCTGTTGCGCCACCGGTTTCGCAAACACTGTCCGCGAAGCAGCGGGCGATCCCGTCAATTGCTGCCGCCATGGCCACCAGCAACATGCCGGTGCTCAATGCGGCGTTGAACCAGGGACTGGATGCGGGGCTGAGTGTCAGCGAGGCGAAGGAAATCCTCGTGCAGCTCTACGCCTACAGCGGTTTTCCTCGCAGTCTCAATGCACTTGGCGAGTTGATGAAAGTGGTCGAGGCACGCAAGCAGCGCGGTGTCCAGGACGATCCGGGGCGTGAGCCGGGTCGCGTTGTTCCTGTCGGAAACGAACTGCTGGCGGCGGGCAGGGCGAACCAGACACGCATTGCGGGTGCGCCGGTCCAGGGGCCGCTGTTCGACTTCGTACCGGTGATCAATCAGTACCTGCAGACGCACCTGTTCGGCGACATCTTCGAGCGCGATAACCTGGACTGGCAGAGTCGCGAACTGGCTACTGTCGCCGCGCTGGCCGCCACGCCCGGCGTCGAGTCACAACTGCGTTCGCACATGGCGGCCAGCCTGCGGGTCGGCTTGACGGTTGCGCAGTTGCGCCAACTGATTCAGGTGCTGGCCGAGCAGGGCGATACCGCTGCGGCCAAGCGTGCAGGCGAAGCGCTGGACACCGTGCAGGCCAATCAACCCGGATAACGCAGGGATTCGCGCAGTAACGTGAAGGCCGGAGAACTCTGGCGCCGGCTCGGATAATAGAGGTGGTAGCCAGAGAAGGGTTCGCACCAGTCTTCCAGCACGCGAATCAGGCGACCTTGCGCCACATGTTCCTCGACCAGGTCCTCCGGCATGAACGCCAGCCCCAGCCCTTGAAGAGTGGCTTCCAGGCGCATGGCGATGTTGTTGAACACCAGCTGGCCTTCGATCCGCACCTTCAGTTCCTGTCCGCCTTTCTCGAACTCCCAGAGATAGAGGCTGCCGTGTGTCGGCATACGCAGGGTTATGCAGTTATGCGCCATGAGATCACTTGGAATGACCGGCTTCGGATACCGGCCAAAATAGGCCGGAGACCCCACCACCGCCATGCGCATGTCAGGGCCGATGCGCTTGGCAATCATATCCTTGGCCACCTGTTCGCCCAGGCGTACACCTGCGTCGAAACCCTCGGCCACGATGTCGGTAAAGCCGTAGTCGACGATGATTTCGATCTTGAGATCGGGATTGTCCGGCAGCAGTTTCGCAAGCACCGGATGCAGGACCGTGATCGCCGAATGCTCACCGGCGGTGATGCGCAATTTGCCCGCCGGTTTGTCGCGGAACTCGCTGAGCAAGGCCAGTTCGGTGTCGATTTCTTCAAACCTGGGAGCGATCACCTTGAGCAGATGTTCTCCCGCTTCGGTGGGGGAAACACTGCGTGTGGTGCGAGCCAGCAACCGAACCCCCAGTCGCTCCTCCAGTTGACGCATGGCCCGGCTCAACGCCGGTTGCGACATGCCCAGGCGGGCAGCGGCGCGCGTGAAGCTACGCTCTTGAGCCACAGCCGAGAAAATCGCGAGTTGATCGTAGCTTTCGACGGTCATTCATGCGGCTCTGATATGAAAGGACCTTGATTATGGCATCTGAGTGCCCAATCGTCCGGCCTTGGCGGTCACCTGCAGGTATTGAGCCGTCTCTGTGGGAGCGGGCTTGCCGCGAAGAGGTCGGCACATCCAACATTGATGCCGGCTGATCTGACGCTTTCGCGGGCAAGCCACGCTCCCACAGGGTTCGGGGGTGTTTGCGAGTTCTGTGATCGACACAAGAACCTGTAGGAGCTGGGCTTGCCCGCGAAGAGGCCGGCACATCCAACATTGATGTTGACTGTCCTGACGCATTCGCGGGCAAGCCTCGCTCCTACAGTGTTTTGTGTGGTTCGCGGGTTTTGTGATCGACACAAGAACCTGTGGGAGCGGGCTTGCCCGCGAAGGGGCCGGCACATCCAACATCGATCTGGCTGACCTGAAGAATGTTTTACTTCAGCAACGAAAGCGCCTTGAGCAATTCGTGCAGGCCTTCAGGCACCAGCGGGGAAGTGGGGCTGAAGTCCGAGCTCTCGCACCATTTGGCATGAAAGGGTGCGCCGTTGCTTTCGTGACCCACAATCTGCCGGATTTCGTAGACACCCTCGTCGTCGAACTTGGCGTCGTAAACCTGCACGATTTCATGCCCCGGCTTTCCCGCGTAGGTGAAGAGACTTTCCAGCGTGCCCAGCAGGCGGAGGTCGTGAATCGACTGGTCCAGCTCTTCCTGCACTTCCCTGACGATTGCTTCGGCGCTTCGCTCGCCAAACTCGATGCCGCCACCGATGGGGCGGTAGAGGGTCTGTTGATTCACTTCGTCGTAAAACTCGTTGACCAGGATTTTTCCGCGATGGTGAAAAATACACAGGGCGAGGGCGCGGATGCGGTGTTCGGACATCGGTAAAGCTCCATGGGGAAAGCGGTTTGGGGCAAGTCCATTTTTGGGATCAACGAACGGAAGTCTTTGAGCGAAAAACATGACAGGATCGACGGCTGAAATGGAACCTCTCCACACAAGGAAGCAGCACCAATGGACACTCCCTTCTCGCAAGTCTGCGAACGTTTGAACAACCGCCGATTCACTGTCGCGGGCAACCCTCAGGGGCTGTCCGGGGCAGGCACGGTATTCCATTATCGTGTCGAAGGAAATGCCATTTCGAGTTCATACGAGGGCGGCCGGATTCGTATGGGGCATCAGGTCGGGCGGGTGACGGGGCCGGAGAGCATCGAGCTGCTTTTTCATTGCCTGACCACCGAGGGTGAAATGCTCGCCGGTTGGTCCCGTGGCGCGGTCGGGGTTGATGTTGAGGGGCGTACGACGCTGTCCTTTGTCTGGGGCTGGCTGTCGGGTGCGACTGGCGGTGGCGAGTCGAGCTAAGTCGAACTGTAGGAGCGAGCTTGCTCGCGATGGATGCAGAAGCTCCGCGGGGCATCAGGTACCCCGCGTTATCGTTGACGACCATCGCGAGCAAGCTCGCTCCTACAGTTGTTCACATCGACTAATTGGCTTTCGCTTTGTTGAGCGTATCGACGAATGACCCCTGGGCATTTTGAGTGCACGCTTCGATGACCCGCGGGGTCACTGTAAGTGTGCCATCGACGTCCATCACGGCATCGACCGGTTTGCCTGCCTTGGTGAACCCTTCGGCAAAGAACACTGCATTGGGTTGATATTTCTCATCGATCTCCAGGAAATCTCCGCACGTCCATTTATCGACAGGTTTGGTGGGCGCTTTTGCGGCCAGTACGCTTGAGCTGGCCAGTATTGCGAGGGTAAGGACTGACACCTGCTTTGCATTCATAGAACTAACCTCCATGCCGCGCTGCGTGAGTGAGAACGTAAATGCTGGTTAATTGCATTTGCGGAAGATTCACTATAGGTCAGTGCGGACTTTCTGCATGATCGCCACCACAGGGGTTTTGTGTTGTTTGCGGGTATTGCTTCTACAGTTGGTGAGGGTTCCCTCGTGATTGGAGAGGCGATATGCCGATTGCCAAGGTCATCGTGCTGTTGGGCGCGTGGATGGTGGTGCAGGCGAGCGCTGTGGAGATGCCGCCACAGGCTCAGGCCTGTGTTGCCTGCCATGGCGCCACCGGTGAAGGGACGCCTCAGGCGCCGATGCTTGCCGGGCTTTCGGCCTCTTACATCAGCGCCCAGATCGAAAACTTCATCGCCGGCCGGCGCAGCAATCCGGTGATGTCGGCCATTGCCCAAGGCTACAGCGATGCGACATTACGCAATCAGGTCGCCGCCTATTTTGCCAGTCTGGGCACGACGCCCAGGCTTCAATTGCGTGGCGAGCAGATCGCAACCACGCCCGCAGAACAGCTTTACTACCAGGGCGACCTGCAGCGCGATCTTCCCGCCTGCTACAGCTGTCATGGCCCCTCCGCGGTTGGCGGCGGTGCGTTTCCCCGGCTCGCCGGGCAACAGGCGGCCTATCTGAAGGAACAGCTCCTGGCCTGGCAAAGCCGGCAACGCAGCGGCGACCCCGACGACCTGATGGGCAACGTCGCCCGCAAGTTGAGCGCGGGCGATATCGATGCGCTGGCCAGTTATCTCTCCGGGATTCGATAAGGAGCACAAGCCGATGACTTCATGGCGAGGTTCGATGGCGGTGTGCCTGGCCTTGTCCTGGCTGGCCTTTCCTAGGCAGGGCATGGCCGCACAACCGGACATGAGCGTGGAACTCCAGACTCAGCCCAAGGCGCCTTTGGACTTCACACCACGAGCGCTGACAACCGTCCCAAAAGGCGATTTCGGCGACAAGGTGCGTCGAGGCTACGAGCTGTTCGTCAACACCCAGCAACTCAAAGGCCGCTACGTCGCCAACCAGCTCAACTGCGCCAATTGCCATCTGGGCAACGGCGCAAAAGCCTGGTCGGCGCCCTTGTGGGCGGCCTATCTCGCCTATCCATCCTTCCGCGCCAAAGACAATCGCATCGATACCTTCGCCGAACGGATTCAGGGCTGTTTCAACTACTCGATGAACGGCAAGGCACCGGCCCTGGATTCGCCGGAAGTGGTGGCGCTGTCCGCCTATTCGTACTGGCTGCTGATGGGCGGGTTGCTCGACAAGGCCGGCAAGCCTGACGCCCCCGTCCCGGAGCTGAGCGACCAGCAACTGCAGTTGGGCGGCAACGGCCAGTCACTCTCGCTGCCAGCGCCGATCGCGCAGCAGGCGGATCGTCAGAACATGCCGGGCCGGGGCTTTGCCACCATTCCCGCACCACCGTCACCGCCGTCGCCTGATCGCGGGCGACAGGTGTACACGCAACACTGCGCCATCTGTCATGGCGCAAACGGCGAGGGCACCGCGATGGCCGGCGTACCGGTGATGCCGGCACTCTGGGGCGATGACTCCTACAACTTGGGCGCCGGCATGCACCGGATCAACACCGCTGCGCAATTCATCTTCGAGAACATGCCGCTGGGCAAATCCGTCCAGCTCGAACCACAACAGGCCTGGGACGTAGCCGCCTGGATCAACAGCCAGCAACGCCCGCAGGATCCGCGGTTCAACGGCAATCTGACCAGCACGGCCAATGCGTTTCATCACGGGGAGCAGTGCTTCTACGGGCAAACGGTGGATGGCGTGGTCGTGGGCAACTCCAGCCCTGTAGGCGTCCGATAGTGCGCAAATCGCCGGTGCTATGATCGATGCATTTCCACTTCGCCAAGAGATTTTCCATGGATCGCCTGTCCACGTTGCTGTCGCAGTTCGGTGTGCGCGCAAGCCTGTTCTACAACGACAGGCTTTGCGGCAAGGCGTCGTACGGCGGGGCGGATCAGCTGGGGCATATTCATCTGCTGCAGGCCGGTTCCGTCACTTTGCGGGGAACTGATCGCAAGGAAATTTTGCTGACCCGGCCCAGCCTGATTTTTCTTCCACGGCCCAGCCGCCATCACCTGTTGGGTGGTAATCCCGAGGGCGCTCAACTGTTGTGTGCGTCCATGGAGTTCGAGGGCGGCGTCGATAACCCGTTGACGGCTTCGCTGCCCGATTGTCTGGTGCTTTCGCTGGATGAGTTGCCGCTGCTGGCCGACGTGTTGAAGTGGATGTTCGCCGAGGCAGCCGAAGTGCACTGCGGCAGGGAGGTGGCGCTCAATCGCCTGTTCGAGCTATTGATCGTCCTGCTGTTCCGCCATCTGCTCGATCACCACCAGTTGCACACCGGCATGATGGCCGGGCTCGCCGATGCGCGGCTGGCGCGTTCGCTGATGCAGATGCACGACACGCCTCAGCACGGCTGGTCGATCGAAGAGCTGGCCCGTGCCTCGAACATGTCCCGTGCCGCCTATGCCGTGCATTTCCGCACGGTGATCGGGCAGACGCCTGCGGATTATCTGTTGAGTTGGCGGATCAGCCTGGCGCAGAAGCGTCTGCGTGAAGGGCGACCGATTGCGCTGATCGCCACTGAGGTCGGTTATGAAAGTCCATCGGCGCTGGCGCGGGCATTTCGGCGAAAGACCGGGTACAGCCCGCGGGATTGGATGAAAGAAAGGGAGATGGCCTGAGTTACATCGACTTCGTCAGGCCATATCAAGTGCTTCGGCTTATCGGGTTTCCAGTGCAGACAACGAGTGACCGGCAACAAAGATCGAGGCGGCCAGCAGCCCGATGTCCTTGAGCAGGAACTGGCCCGGCGCCACCGAAATCCCCGGGAAGCCGAGGCCCGGCTCGATCACCCCCGGCGTCGAGAACATGAAGCTCAAGGTGGTAAAGAACAACCCGGCGGACAGCGCACCACCGATCAGGGAGAGCTTGGGCGACAGCAGGCGCGCGGCGATCAGCAACCCGATCGAGACTTCCAGAACACCCAGCAGGGCCGAGAAGGTATCGACACTGAACAGGTCATAAACCCAACCCAGCAAAGGACTGTTGCTCACCAGCGGCACCAGGCCCATGGCTTCGTAGTGGGTGAACTTCATGCCGCCGAACCAGAAGTAGATAACGGCCAGGGCCAGGTAGATACCGTAGGTGCCCAGCGCGGTGATTTGGCTACCGAGGGTCGAGTGGTCGACGAGCTTTTGAGTTGCGTGGTTTTCGAGGTTCAGGGTTTTCATGATCAAGGCTTCCAATGGTGTGATGACAAAGGTTATTGAGCAGCCCCTGTTGGTGTTTGGGGGTGACGTCATTGTTGTCTTTGCCTGCACGGCACTGGCTGCCGAGCGTATTGCGTTTAATGCAGATCGTCTTGACAGAGGAGCGCCCGTGAGACGCTCCATAGGCCGGTATCAGTGTCGTTTCACAGCAGCAACCATGATCAATCGGGCCACGTCCTGTTTGAGCAGATAGACGGAAACCACCAGCAATACGAGATCCTTCAAAAGGAAGGCCGATACGATTGTCATGGCAGGGAAACCACCGGCGCCTTCGTGCCAGGCACCTGGCGCGAACGGCATGATCGTGATGGTCCCCATGAAGGTTGCGCAAGAACCCAGAGCGCCGAGAACTCCAAGCTTCTTGTTCCAGAAACCCAGAAAAATCAGCAAGCCGAAAGTCCATTCCGCCGTCCCCAGGAAGATGCTGGTGCCCTTGACGCCCAAGACCGGAATCGTCCACGAAATGAGTGGGCCGTTGGTGATCAGCGGAAGCAAGTCGGTAATTTCTGCCACGAACCATTTGTCGTAACCGAACCAGACAAAGATGACGACCATGGCGGCGCGAAGCAGGTGATAGTCCAGGTCGCGCTTGAGCAGTACCGAGCGACCGAGTAGATCGATGAGGTAGTTCATGATGTTTTCCCCATCGGCACGGATGAGTGTCCGGCGCTATGGGCGCCTTCGCTTGCGAAAAGCTGGATATGCAACATGGGTAGCTCCATTGATGAGTGTTTCGTCGTTGAAGCCATCATATGAAGAGCGATTGATACCTGTAAGTCGTTATGATCTCGTAATAATGCTCAAAAGTTCCAATCGTGAAGGTTGGATACTTTCGAAACGAAAAGAGTCGCCCAACTCGCCTCGCGCTGGGAGAGTCAGGACAATTGATTCAAAGGTAGAATGCTTCGAGTAACCTTTTTGATTGAATCAAAAAGGTTAATTTGAGGCGCGGCATCGACAGGCATCCGGCAAGCGGATACCAAAGACCCAGTCAGATGCCGCCGAGGAATTCACAGAAGTTTCTTGCGCTGGCGATGCGCTGCGGCCTTGGCGCGATTTCCACACACCGCCATGCTGCACCAGCGACGCTTTTTACCTCGGGTATGGTCTACGAACATCAGCGTACAACCGGCACCCTCGCAGCTTTTGACATCGGCAAAGTCTTCCTCGCAGATGAATTTTGCCAGCACTTCACCGATCGGCAGCAGCAGGGATTCAGGTGTTTTCCAGCGTCGAAGCGGCTGAAGCTGCAGGCTGGCGGGACCCTGGTTGGCGAGGGTGATCTGCGTAAAGCCGTCGTCTCTTTCAAGCAAACGGTTAAGCGTCGCTAACTCGTCCATGACCTCAGGGGTCAGCGGTGTTCCCTGATGCTTGAGAACGAATGCTCTGAACCAACCCCGCAACGCCCTCGCTTGTGCAGCGACGCCATCCAGCTCACCAGGCATGGCACTTTGCGCGACGCCCTCCAGCGTTTGCCGGCTTACCCACCCCGACTGTTCCAGCCAGTCCAGCAATCCGTCGGCATCGCCAATCCAGTCAACGATTTCGTCGATCGGGGTCGCAATTGAATTGAGGAAATCCAGCGCCGGGGCATCTGCGATGAAGATAGCCGGTTCGCTCAAGTGGGTACGCATTGGACTCTCCGCCATTACAAAGCTGGCAAAAATGGTAACCGGTAAAAATATGTTTGACAAGTTACTCAACCGTTAATAACCTCATAAGCGGAATCAGGCAGGTTACTTTTTGGGCGCCGCCACGCTATCGCAGATGGATAGTCGTGGCGGTTTCCTCTGGCGACGAAATGAATTCGAACAGGCCTTCACGGCCCATCAGGAGCACCTCATGAAAGCGATCGTTCTAGAAAAATTCGGCGGCCTGGACAGTCTGGTTTACCGGAACATCCCTGAGCCGGTGGCTCAGGATGGTTTCGTGGTCATCCAGATCAAGGCGTTTGGAATCAATCACGCTGAAATGCACATGCGCCGTGGTGAATGGGCGGAATCGGCGCCTGTCAGCGGAATTGAATGCGTGGGCATCGTGAAGTCATGTCCCGGCGGCGAATTCCCGATCGGTGCGAAGGTCGCCGCGCTGATGGGCGGTCTGGGTCGTACGATCAACGGCAGTTATGCGCAATACACGCGAGCGCCGGTTTCCAACGTCGCATTGATCAATGCCGAGTTGCCCTGGGCGGAACTGGCCGCAATCCCGGAAACCTATGCGACGGCGTGGACATGTCTTTTCCGCAACCTGGAAATCGAGAAGGGCCAGACACTGCTCATTCGCGGCGCAACATCGTCTTTCGGGCAGGCAGCTTTGAAGCTGGCGGTGAATGCGGGCGTCCGGGTGGTTGCCACGACCCGTAGTGAAAAACGCGCGCAGATGCTGAAAGCTCTTGGCGCTTGGGCCGTTGAGTTGGAGGGGCCGCAATTGTCGACCCGAATCGAGGGCGCGAAAACCTTCGATTCGGTACTTGATCTGGTGGGTAACAGCACGGTGATCGATTCTCTGGCGATCGTGCGTCGCGGTGGCCGCGTGTGTCTCGCAGGATGGCTGGGCGGGCTTGATCCGATCGCGGACTTCAATCCGCTGCTGCAGATGTCCAGTGGCGTCTATCTCACATTCTTCGGCAGCTTCGTTTTCGGAACTGAAGGTTTCCCGTTATCTGATGTGCCGTTGCAGGCGATTGCGCAAGAAGCGGAGGCCGGGCGGCTCGATGTCAAACCGACCCGGATCTTCAGCTTTGAGGAGATTCATGAGGCTCATCGCGTCATGGAAGCAAACGAAGCGGCCGGCAAAATGGTCGTTGTCGTCGACTGAATTCCCTTCACATTACTCGAATCAGGAGGCTTCCATGGCGAAGTCCGTTGCGATTGTCACAGGTGCAAGTCAGGGAATCGGTCGCGCGACTGCGATCCGGTTGGCGAAGGACTTCGAAGCGATAGTGCTGGTGGCGAGGCATCGTGAAAACCTCGAGGAAACCGCAAGGTTCGTTCACGAGACAGGGGCCGAGTCGCTGATCATCGATGCCGATATCGCCGCACCAGGTGTGCCGAAGGTGGTGATAGATCAAGTGATGGCGAAGTTCGGCAGAATCGACGCCCTGCTGAATATCGCCGGTGCAGTACCTCAAATCGATCTGTTCGAGATGACTGACGACCAATGGGACCAGGCGACCGAGCTCAAGCTGCACGGCGCGCGACGGTTTACGCTGGCTGCGTGGCCGGCTTTGAAGGCATCCGCAGGTGCGGTGGTCATGATGTCCGGCAACTCGGCGCAGGTACCCAAATCCGGGTACGCCGCCGTGGCGGCCATCAATGCAGCCATTGTGGCTCTGGCCAAGGCTTTCGCGGATCGTGGAATTGAAGACGGCGTCCAGGTGAACAGTGTGATGCCGGGGCCGGTGATGACAGGGCGCAGACGATCATTTGTGCAGAGGTGGGCGTCTGCCAATGGCATGAGTGTCGAGGAGGCGCTGATCAGGTTTCCGCAAAATGCCGGAATATCCAGATTCGGAGAACCTGAAGAGATTGCAGACCTTTTGGCCTTTCTGGTTTCCCCTTCCGCACGCTGGATAACGGGGTCCGCTCTGCGCATGGATGGGGGAGAAGTAAAAGCCGTTTGAGTTTGCGCCAGCCTTTCACCATGCCAGCCATGACCTGAACCAGGTGCGAATCGTTATACGCACCTGGTTCAGTCATTCCCGCATAGAGCGGACGCGGGGTTTCATCCCTGATTTGATCGACGCATATCCCCCGGTGTCATGCCCATGCGCTGAGCGAAAGCGCGTCGAAACGCAGCAACCGATTGATAACCCACCCTCTCGGCGACGACCTCGGTCGGCAACGTCGTGGAGGTCAGTTCATTCGCCGCAATGGTCATTCGCAGGTCAGTCAAAATAGCACTCGCCGATTTGCCGACCTTTTCCTGGAAGTGGCGGATAAGGGTTGCCCGGGACATGTTGCACAGGTTCGCCAGCTCAGGGAGTGTCCACGGGTGAGCAGGGTCGTTGAAAATAGCAGTCAATGCGGGAGCGAGCCTCGGATATGCAGCCATCGCCAACAAGCCGGTCGGCGTATCCGCAGACTCGCTGGCCAGCCGCAATGTCATCGTCAGCAGCGCGGCGGACAAAGCGTTGAGCATGGCGTTGCCGCCCAGGCTCGCAGCGATGGATTCTGCCCTCATCAAGTTCAGAAGGCTGGCCAGTTGCGCAGCGGTCTGAGTGTCAGGCGAGTGTGCCGGGTTCGATGTGCGGACAATCAGGGTTCCGGGCAAGTATTCACGGATGAAGCGATCATGGGGCGGTGTGATCACGAAACGGCCACACAGCATCTCCAGTCGCTCTCGGGTACCGGCGTTCTCGCTAACCACCAGATTGAGCTCATTACGGTGAATTGCTTGCGCAGGGATTTCTCCACTCCCGTCGTTGAGCACATGCCGAGATCCATCGAGCACCACCACGACATCACCTGCCTGTAATCGCCGGGGGATACTCATGCCCGGCGTTTGCAAAGTGGCTGTACCCCGCAATATCACGTGGTAGGGCATCTCTCCCGGTTCCGAGTCTTCATAGGCTACTTGCCAAGGGGCTCCGTACGCACAACGGATTTCCAGCCGACCTCTTACAGTCATCATGTCCAGCAGGCGACTCAGCCAGTCCAGCTGAAGGGGTGAGGTGGTCATGAACATCTCCGATTTTGAGACTTTTGAGCGCTAAAGCTGGCAATTGATCTCTACAAGTTCATGACGCACCGCCCTGACGCCGCTTGCGGAACTCGGCGACCTTATGCCGGTTTCCGCACAACGCCATGCTGCACCAGCGCCGTTTGTGCGACTTGGTGCGGTCGTAAAACATCAGTGAACAGTCCGCGCTTTCGCATTTACGCACGAGGTTGAAATCGCCTTCGGCCAGTAGTTCGGCGGCGTTGTAGGCCAGGCGGCCAAGGCGCTGGTGGGTGGCGTCAGCCTGGCGGAAGCGATCGAGCAACGGGGCGCCCGTTTCTTCCCAGACCAGTTGCGGCACCGCTTGCATCAGAAAGCCATTGAGTGTCGCCGGATCCGCCACACGATTCTCCCGGCGAGCGGCGAGCAGGTCTTCGATGCAGTCGCGCAACGTGCGCAACCGGGCGAGCAATTGCCCGTCACCCACCTTCATTTCATCCGCCGGTCCAAAGCCGATCTGCTCCAGCCACTGCGCCGCATCGGCATCACTGGTCAGCAGATCGCGGCGCTGGCCGTCGACCATCATTTGAGTGTTCAACAGGTCCAGCGCCGGGTGGTCGGCGAGTATCAGCGGGGCGGGCAGTTCGATGGGGGAGGTGGTCATGACAATTTCCGATGAGTCGATGTGCAGAGTGTAACCGATAAAAAGCATTTGACTAGTTACAAATCCCGTGCAGAATGGAAATCAGTAACCGGCAAAAATTAATTTAACAAGTTACATGAGGGCTTAGCCATGACCATTTCTCAACACACCCAGGTTGCCTACAAGTCCGTCGAAGCCGATGGCGTGAAGGTTTTCTATCGCGAAGCGGGCGCTGCGGATGCACCGGTGCTGTTGCTGTTGCACGGATTCCCCAGCTCGTCGCACCAGTTCCGTGACCTGATCCCGCTGCTGGCGGACAAGTACCGGCTGATCGCACCGGATCTGCCGGGTTTCGGCTTCACCGAGGTTCCGGCGCAGCGCAATTACCGTTACACCTTCGATGCCATCGGCGAGACGATTCGTCAGTTTGTCGATGTGCTGGAGCTCAAGCGTTATGCGATGTACTTCTTCGACTACGGCGCGCCCACCGGCCTGCGCCTGGCGCTGGCCTATCCGGAGCGGGTGAGCGCGATCGTTTCGCAGAACGGCAACGCCTATCTTGAAGGTCTGGGGGAGGCCTGGGCGCCGATCCGCCAGTACTGGGCAGACCCGTCGCCGGCCAATCGGCAGGTGATCAAGGATGCCATCCTGCATCTGGAAGGCACTCGCTGGCAGTATGTGGAAGGGGTGAGCAATCCTGATCTCATCGCCCCCGAGGCTTACTATCTGGATGCGCTGCTGCTGGAGCGGCCGGGTAACAAGGACATTCAGCTGGACCTGTTTTTCGACTACCAGAACAACCTGAAGCTGTATCCGGCGTTCCAGCAGTTCTTCCGTGATACGAAGGTGCCGACGCTGGCGATCTGGGGCAAAGGCGATCCGTTCTTCATCCCGCCGGGGGCTGAGGCCTACAAGCGCGACAATCCGAATGCTGTGGTGGAGTTGCTGGATACCGGGCACTTTGCACTGGAGACGCATGTCGAGCACATTGCTCGGCGGATTGTCGAGGTGGTGGGGGAGTACATTGACTGAGTTGGGCAAACCTTAAGTTCAGTCCGTTGAGCCAGAACGCGATCCTTGTAGCAGTCGAACGCAGGCTTCGCCAGTTGCTACATGGATCGAGTTCAGGATTAGCAAAACGGGATCCGGACTACCTGGCTTCCGGTGGTCGTCAACGATGATGTGGGCTTCCTGATTTCCCGCGGTGTCTGGGCCTGCATCGCGTGCAAGCTCGTTCCTGCTGTGAAGAGGGGCGTGAATCAATGTAACTCCCGCTCATCCAGATACTCATTCAGGCACTGGATAAACGCCTGATGCTTGCGCGTATGCCGCCGGTGCGCCGGGTAAATCACATGAATCTTTCGGCCGAACTGCTCCGGATCGAGGTCGGCTTCGGGCAGCAGGTGCACCAGTTCGCCGCGCCTGATGTACGGCGCGGCGCTCCATTGCGGGCAGAACTGCAAACCCCGGCCAGCCAGCAGCGCGCTGAACAGTAAATCGTAGTTGTCGCTGCTCAGGCGCGGTACCGGCTGCGGGATGCGCTGGCGTTCGCCGTTGTGTTCGATCCACCAGAAATGCGGGTTCAGGGCCGGATGGCGGAACAGCAACCAGTCGTGTTGAGCGAAGGTGTCCGGCTGCACGGGCAGCGGGTTGCGTTGCAGGTATTGGGGGCTGGCGCACAGGAGGATGCGGTTGGCGGTCAGGGGGCGGGTGATCAGGTCGGGCAGCTCCACCGGGCCGTCGCGCACGGCCAGGTCGAAGCGGCCTTCGGCGAGGTCGACGAATTCATCGGTCAACACCACGTCCAGGCGCATCTGCGGATACAGCTCCAGAAAGCGACAGCACACCGCATTGAGAAAGGCCGGCGCGAAGGAGGGCGGGGCGGTGATGCGCAACAGGCCGTACATCTCGCGCTGCAGCTGATCGATGTCTTCCCGGGCCTGCTCCAATTGCGTAAGCACCTGCCTGGAACTGGCGAGGAAAATTTCCCCGGCTTCGGTCAGGGCGATTCGCCGCGTGGAGCGCTCGAACAGGCGCGTGCCCAACTCTTCTTCAAGGTGGGTGATGGCGCGGGTCAGCGCCGAGGTGGTCTTGCCCAATTGCGAGGCGGCCCGGGTGAAGCTGCCCTGGTCGGCGGTCTCGACAAACATGGCGATGGCGCTGAGCTGGTCCATTCAGTGTTTCCTGTCTGGAAAGTATGAGTTGCGTGGGGTGAGTATTCTGCACCGTCACGTACTTCGCTAGTCTCCGGCCATTCCAACAAGAAAAAGGTGCGGGACGATGAAGCGAGTATTCCTGTCGGCATTGGCCGTGGCCATTGGTCTTTCCTCAATGGAAAGCATGGCGACGACCGACTTGATTTTGCATAACGGCAAAGTCTTCACGGCGCAGCAGGGCAAAGGACTGCAACAGGCCGTCGCCGTGGAGAACGGAAAGGTCGTCAAAGTGGGCAGCGACGCCGAGGTGATGGCGCTGAAGGAGCCCGGCACTGACGTCATCGATTTGCAGGGCAAGGTGCTGATGCCCGGCTTCATCGACACCCACAGTCATGCGGTGTTTGGCGGGGTCAAACTCAAGTCCGCCGACCTTGAAACGCAAATGCTGCCGTTCGACGAGCTGGAGCAACGTCTGCGCGAATGGCGCGACAATGGCAAGGCTCGGCACGGCGACATCCTGAGCGTCAGCGGCACGCCCTCGACCTACTGGAGCGAGGTGGCGGAGTTCGAAAAGCGCTTCAACCAGGGTGAATGGAAAGACACGCCGGTCCTGTTTCTCGGCTGGGATTACCACACCGGCTGGGCCAACAAGGCGTTGCTCAAACGCGCGGGCATCGATGCTGCGCGGGTCAAGGCGCTGACCGGGGAGGCAGTGGCGACCATCGGCCACCACCCGGACAACACGCCGAACGGTTTTGTCGCCGACGCCGGCCTGTCGGCGGTGATGTCGCAACTGCCACCGGCCAGCCTCGAACAATTGGTGGGCGCCGCCGAAGCCGCCCGCGATCTCTACCACAGCCTGGGCGTGACCGCGCTGATGGACCCGGCGGCCAACGCGGTGCCTGGCGATGCGCTGTTCGACTTCAAGCCCACGGTGAAAAACGTCGGCGTACTGCCGGCCTACAAAGCCCTGGCCGACAAGGGTGAACTGGGTTTGCACGTGGCCGCGCTGATGGTGGTCAATCCCAAGAGCAAGCCCGCTGACCTTGAGGTCATGGAGCAGGTGCGCAAGCAATTTGCCGGCGTCGACAACCTCAGCCTGCCCGGTATCAAGGTGTTTGCCGATGGCGTCGCGGAGTTTCCCGCACAAACCGCGTCGCTGTTATCGCCCTATAAAAACTCGCTCAAGGGCGGGGAGCTGCTGATCGACCCTGCACACTTCGGCGAACTGGTGGGCGCAGCCGATGCTCGCGGCTGGCTGGTGCACGTGCATGCCATCGGTGACCGAGCCGTGCGTGAATCCCTCAACGGCATCGAACAGGCTCGCCGCGAAGGGAACAACAACGTCGCCCACTCCATCACCCACCTGCAAATGGTCAATCCCAAGGAATTCACTCGCTTCAAGCCGCTCAATGTCATCGCCTCGATGCAGCTTTACTGGGCTTCGGCGGACGAGCTGAGCATCGACCTGCTGCAGCCGTACATCAACGCCATGCAATTCCAGTTCATGTATCCGGCCCGCTCGCTGCTCAAGAACGGCGCGACCATTTCCGGTGCCAGCGACTGGCCTGTTTCCACGCCAGAGCCCTGGAAAGCCATCGGCCAAGCCATCAGCCGCAAAGGTCCGAAGGGCGTGCTGAACGCGGCCGAAGCGATCGATCGCGAAACCATGTTCTACGCCTACACGCTCAATGCGGCGAAAACCATTGGCCTGGAAAAGCAGATCGGTTCACTGGTGCCCGGCAAGCAGGCGGACATGATCATCGTCGACCGCGATGTGTTCACCGCGCCCGAGACGGAGCTGGCGGGTACGCAGGTGCTCAAGACGTATTTTGCGGGGCGGGAGGTGTATAGCCGTCCTCAATGAGCACCCGTTCCTGTAGGAGCGAGCACGCTCGCGATGAACGTGAGAACACCGCGGAATATCAGGCCGCCAGCGTCATCGTTGACGTCCATCGCGAGCATGCTCGCTCCTTCAGTGATTGGTGGCGATGGCGAAATCGTGCACGAAAAAGCCCGGCTGATCAGGCCGGGCTTTTTGTGGGTGTTGCGGTGAAGCGAAGGGCTTAGGCGATGGTGTTGCCTTTCAGGCGGTCGGAACCATCGGCTGCGACGGTGTTGCCGTGGAGGCGGTCGGAGCCATCAGCAGCGACAG
>NZ_JBSVXG010000044.1:0-34773 GCF_054070595.1 Pseudomonas sp. SDO55104_S430
GGTTCAACTGGTCGGCCAGGCCCAACGGGCTGTCCCAGTCAAAGGTCGTGCCCCATTGTTGTTCGCCGGTGCTGCGCTGGCCATCGTTGCTGCGCGACAGCCCGACGCGCCAGGGCTTTTGCCGGCTGTTGGTCACCAGCACTTCACTGCCGCCGACATTTTTCCCGGGGGCCAATTCCATCTTGGCCTGATTGGAAGGCAGGCGATTGAGTTGGTCGACCAGTTGCTCGATCTCGCGCAAGTTGACCAGATCACCGGCCTCGCCGGGAAACGCCATGGCCAGTTCGCGCTCGCACAAGCCGCTGTCCGGTGCACTTCTCAGGCCTTCGAGCCGCCCTTCCACCACCAGCACCTGCAGATGCCCGCCGGATAAATCCTGCTGTGGCAAATAGGCGCGGCTGGTGACCAGGCCTTTTTCGATGTAGTGGTCGGTGATGACCTTGAGCAGTTCGTTGAGCTGGGCAACGCCAAGGCACTGGCCGATGTAGGGCTTGAGCAGTTGATCGCGCTCGGCGCTGGACAGGCTGTCGGCGCCCTTGAGCTCGATGTCTTTGATGGGAAAGCAGCGGGTATCGGCCGGCGCTGTCGGTTGGGTCGGCTGGGCCTGTTTGCCCGGTAGTTCCTTGAGTTCTTCCAGACGACGACGTTGCTCTTCGAGCAAACGATCCTGACGTTCGCGGATCAGGTCGGTGTCACCCGGGGTGGGTGCGGCGAAGGCAGGCTTCAGGGAGAAAAGGCATAGCAAAGCCAGACACGACCTCGCCGCAAGGGCGGGTGAGTACATGATTCGATCCCTCGAAAACAGTGATAGCGCAATAGTGGCGCGATATTAGTGTGCCACTATTCTGGCGTCAATTAAGGATGACTTAAAAATGTAACGATGCTGGCGGTTTTCCAGGCCCGGTCGGGCTGAAAAATGCAAGTCACTGTAGGAGCGAGCCTGCTCGCGATGGACGTCAACGATAACGTGGGGTGTCCGAATGCCCGCGTTGTCCGGGCGTTTATCGCGAGCAGGCTCGCTCCCACAATGGGTCTGGGTACATTCGTGGAATTGGGTTGTTTGTCAGGACGCCTTCGCGGGCAAGCCTCGCTCCTACAGGTCCTGCGTCGTTTACGCAAATTGCGAACGACCGCAATACCTGTGGGAGCGGGCTTGCCCGCGATGGTTGTGAACAATGACGCTGGCAGCCTGATGCCCCGCGGTGGCTGGTCTTCCATCGCGAGCGTGCTCGCTCCTACAGGGGTTCCGGGACCTGGTGTTCGCGGCAGATCAACTCGATTTCTCGCGCTTCAAGCGGCTCTTGGGTCAACCCACAAAACGCCCCGCCCGCCACGGTCTGATGAAACCGGCACGTCCGGCACAGCCCGAATCCCGGTACGTCCTCCCCCCGCTGGATGTTGCGCAGCAACTCCATCAGCAACCCCTCCAACACCTGCGCATCGGCGCCCATGCGTTGTGCGGCGCTGGCCAGGAAGTCCGGTGGCGTTACAGCGTCGAGTAGCGCCTGCGCCGGTGGGGTCAGTTTCAGGTGCACGCTGCGTTTGTCCTTGGCGTCCGGCTGTTTGACCAGCAGCCCCTTGCCTTCCAGGGCCTTGAGCGATTGGGAGACGGTGCCTTTGGTCAGTCCCAGGTATTCGGTGACCGCCAAGGGCGTGTCGGAATAGCGATTGCAGCGGCCCAGGTACATGAGTGCGCTCAACTGAATCGGCTGCAAGTCGGTCAACAGCGGGTGTTCGCGGAACCAGACGCGCGTGAGGCTCGAGAGCCTTTCCAGCAGATCAAACAACACGGGGGTGATTCCTGATAGATGAAGTCAATAAATGGTATCGAATAAATACCATATTGACAAAGGATCGACTTGCCGTAGTCTATTGGTATCGATTCGAAACATATCATCCACGGGAGACGCATCATGAAAACTGCACTGGCATTGACCCTCGGCGCCCTGTTGGCCGCTCCGGCCTGGGCCCACGACACCCAAGGCATCAGCAGCCCCAAAGGCAAGGCCGACGCCGCCTTTGATCTGGTTAACACCCGGGTCTTCAAAGACGGCAACGATCTGGTGTTCGAGCAACTGGTCGACGGCAAGGCCGGCAGTCGCGTGCCGAGCGCCAAAGGCTCGTTCGCCGGTGCCGAGGTGTACAGCTACGTCTGGCCGACCAGCCTGGACAGTTCCGCTGTCGGCTTTGAAGCGAAGTCGGGCATTCTCGCGCTGGCGCTGACCTCGCACCCGGATTTCGACGACACCCCTCAGCTGGACGAAAACAAGGACGGCAAGAAGGATAACGATGGCGGTCTGTGGCACTCGCACTGGGTGGTGTTGACCAAGGATGAAAGCTGCGGGCCTGGCGGGTTGAAAGTGCGTGACATCCCCAAGGACGCCAAGCCGAAGCTGCCGGCGACCTGGCCCGGCGCGCCGATCTACATCGACTCCCCCGGCTATGATCTGAGCGTCGAGAAAAACGCGGCGAAGATCCGTGTGCCGCTGGCGGCGGTCGGCTTTCCTGAAAGCTTCAACTACGACGGTGTGACTGCGGCCCTGAAGGTCAACGCCGATCTGCACAATCCTCTGCTGTGCGTCAGCAGCGTCTACGACATTGCCTCGGGCGACCTTTCGTTGCCGGGCACCTGGAAACTGAAGGAGAGCAAATGATGAGCATCAAGGTCTTCGATACCCACGTTCGCACCAAAGACGGCCGTTACCTGCACTTCGATGTGCTGATCGAGGAGAACGATCCGGACCTGGCGAAAACCTATGCTCGCCGATTCCTTGATGAACAGGGCGTTCAGGAAGAAGATGTTGCCCAGGACCGATGCCAGTTCTGTCACGTCGAGCCATCCAACCCGCAAGTGGCCGAGGCTATCGCCCGGCAGGGTTACTTCATTCTCAAACTGCAAGGTTGTCGGGAGTAACGTATGAACACTTATCAGCCCATGAACTGCGACCTGTACGACTATCTGGAGATCGCCTGCATGCGCGGTTACCGGCTGGATATCGAGTTGCACGATGGTTCGCGCCTGGAAGCCAAGGCACTGACCACGCGGACGGCGAGCAGCAAGGAGGAGTTTTTGTTGCTCGAATCCGCTGACGGCCAACAGGAGATCCGTCTGGATCAACTACTGGCCATCACGCCGCTGGATGCGAATGCGCAGTTTGGGCGGGTGGTGTTTTCCGATGCGGTTTGCAGCTTCTGACGCGGTACCCCTGTACCTGTACCTGTACCTGTAGGAGCCGAGCTTGCTCGCGATGAACGTGAGAACACCGCGGGGCATCAGGCAGCCAGTGTCATCGTTGACGACCATCGCGAGCATGCTCGCTCCTACAGTGGGTCCGGGTACATCCGTGAAATCGGGGCGGTGTTTAGACCAACGACATACCCCCGTCCACATTCAACTCGATCCCATTGACGAACGAACTGTCGCTGGACGCCAAATACAGCGCCGCCCGCGCCAGCTCATCCGCCTCGCCCAGACGTCCTGCCGGGATCATGTCTGCCATCATCTGCATGAACTCGGGACGCTGCTCTTCTGAAACCCCCAGCTTGCCAATGATCGCCGTATCCACCGGACCCGGGCTCAGCACGTTCACGCGAATCCTGCGCGCACGCAGTTCCAGCGCCCAGTTGCGCGCAAAGGCGGCGATGGCCGCCTTGGACCCGGCGTACACCGCGTGCCCGTCGAGCACTTTGGTTGCTGCCAACGAACTGGTCAGAATGATGCTCGCCCCGTCGCGCAACACAGGCGTGATCGACTGCACGCCGAAAAACACCCCGCGTGTATTGATGTTGAATTGCGTATCGAACTCCTGCGGCGTGACCTGCTGCGAAGGCGTCAGGGTGATCACTCCGGCGTTGGCCATGTAGATATCCAAACCACCGAATCGCTGGCGTACCTGTTCGGCCACTTCGGCGTGATGCTCAAGGCTTGCGACATCGCCCTTGATGCCGATCGCGTCATGGCCGATCTGACGAACGGCCTCGTCGAGAATTTCCTGGCGGCGGGCGGTGATGATCACCTGCGCACCCTCTTTGGCGAACAGGCAGGCCGAGGCCAGGCCAATGCCGCTGTTGCCGCCGGTGATCACCGCGACCTTTCCTTGAAGACGTTGCATCTGCTGACTCCGCTTGTTGAAGGAGCGCAGTATTATGTCGCCCGCCCCAATGCCCACCAGTCCAGCGAACGGCACATCAGTTGTGCCCTGGAGTCATACCATGTCGAGCCTGTTGAACCAGTCGGCCAGCCTGATTGCTTTCGTCCGCGCGGTCGAAGCCGGCTCGTTCAGCGCCGCCGCGCGCAACGCCGGGACCACCCCATCGGCCATTTCGAAAAGCGTCGCCCGGCTGGAGTCGGAGCTCAATGCCAAGCTGTTCCGCCGCTCCACGCGCATGCTCAGCTTGACGCCCGAGGGCCAGGCATTTTTCGAGCGGGTCGCGCCGCTGTTGCAGGCCATCGACGATTCGGCTGACGCCCTGCGCCACACCGGCGGTGCCCGTGGTCATCTGCGGGTGAGCATGCCCAGCGAACTCGGCCGGTTGCTGATGCCGCGGATTCACTCGGTGTTCCTCGCCGAGCATCCGGAGGTGGAGCTGGACCTGACCCTGCTCGACCACCACGTCGAGGTGATTCGCGAGGGCTACGACGTGATCTTCCGTGTCGGTAGCCTCGCCGACAGCGACCTCAAAAGCCGCACGCTGGCCCAACTGGAAATGGCGCTGGTGGCTTCTCCCGGGTTTCTCGAGCGATCAGGCAACCCGACATCCATCGATGAACTGCGCGCCCTGCCCTTTGTGCGTTATCAGTTGAACGGCCGGACCTTGCCCATCGTGTTCGCCAATGGAGAAACGGTGGTGCCGCGTGGGCGTATCGGGCTTGATTCGGGATTCGGTCTGCGCGCAGCGGCGTTGGAAGGCATGGGCATCGCTTATCTGATGAAGTGCACGGTGCAGCGGGATCTGGATGAAGGGAATCTGGTGCAGGTGTTGCCCGGGGAGAAGTTGCCGGTGCTGGCGATGCATTCGCTGCATGCGTTTGGTTCGCTGACACCTATCAGGATCAAGCTGTTTGCCGATTTTGTGCAGCAGGAACTGCAACGCTTGAACTCCAACCGATGAGCGCAGGAGCAAAAGGCCAACCATCACTTCACAAAGTCTACGATTGCAGCAGCTCTGTTCATCCGAGTAGTATTGCGAACGATTCCCACTAACACTTGGAAAGTCCTTCGGTGCAACCTACTTCGACCAGCAAGCTGAGCTACTTTTTCAGCGACCATCACCGTTGGCTGCTCCAGCATATTCAAAGGCGACTGCGCAATCACGCAGACGCCGAGGACACCGCCGCCGATACGTTCTGCCAACTGCTGACCGCCCGCGTCGATCCCGACACCATCGAACAGCCTCGCGCCTACCTCTCGACCATCGCCAGACGGCTGATTTTCGATCGGCATCGTCGACGCAAACTGGAACTGGCGTATCTGGAACGGCTGTCGGCCCTGCCCGAAGTACACGCCCCTTCCCCCGAAGACCAATTGCAACTGATCGAAGCCCTGGTCGCCATCGATCGGGCGCTTGATGGCTTGCCGATGGTGGTCAAGGCCACGTTCCTCTACAGCCAGCTGGACGGGATGAGTTATGTGGCCATCGCGAAAAAACTGGATCTGTCGGAGCGCACGGTCAGCCGCTACATGAAGCAGGCGCTGCTTCAGTGTTACCTGAGCGAGTCGTCGTCATGAGCAAACCGCGTTTGGACCCGGTCAGCGAGCAAGCCATCGACTGGATGGTGCGACTGCGCGCCGGCACGCCTTCCGAGGCCATGCAGGCACGTTTCAATGCCTGGCTCAACAAGGACGCTGCGCACGCCCAGGCCTGGGCACGGTTGCAGGAGCGGGTCGGCGGCTCCTTCAATACGGTGCGCAACCTGGATCGACGACTGCCCGGTCAATCCGAGCATGCCCGTCAATTGCTCTTGCAGCCTCAGGGATCCAGACGCGATGCACTGCGGGTGATTGCCGGCCTCGGCCTGCTCGGCGGCGGCTTGTGGCTTGGCGCCCGCAGCCCGCTGGGCGATTCGCTGCTGGCCGATCTGCACACCGGTCGGGGGCAGCGCCAGGATTTCAATCTGGCCGATGGCAGCCGCTTGAGTCTGAACGCCGACAGTGCGGTGGACCTGCAATTCGACGACCAGCAAAGACTGGTCATCCTGCGCCACGGTGAACTGATCATTCAGGTGGCGGCCGATCCCCGACGTCCCCTGCGCGTGCGCACCGCGCAAGGCGAAGTACGCGCGTTGGGCACCCGCTTCCTGGTGGCGCAGGAGCCGGACGCCAGTCGCGTGGTGGTGCTGGAGCACTCCGTCGAAGCCAGCCTGTTCAATGGCACCCGGCGCAATCTGCAGGAAGGCGAGTCCGCCCTGCTATACGCCGGGCGCATCGATTCCGTCAGCGGCGACCAGCGCTATCGCGCCGACTGGCTCAGCGGGCGGCTGAATGTTCTGGACGAGCCTCTGGAACAAGTCATCGCCGCGCTGCGCCCCTACAGCCGCGGCTTCGTGCGGGTTTCTCCCGACGTACGCAACCTGCGCGTCCAAGGCGTATTCCCGCTCAACGATCCGGCCAGAACCCTCGCGGCGCTGGCCGAAACCCTGCCGATCCGGGTCGATCACTACAGCCCGTGGCTGACGCTGATTCGCGCGAAAACCGACCGAGAATAATTATTTTTTGGAAATCTTTCTTATTTGTGTCCGGTTTTCATTTCTCGCCCCACCTATCTCCTGACACTTACAAACCTTCAGGAGAATGCTGTGTTCAACCCGTGGCCTCACTCACTGTCCGTAGCCGTTGCCCTGGCGAGTCTCGCAGGCCCTGCCATGGCCCAGGCGCAAACCCTGTCGTTCAATCTGCCGGCTGGCCCGCTCGCCAGTACGCTGAACGCCATCGCCAGCCAGAGCGGACAAATCGTTTCGCTGGAACCTTCGCTGGTCCAGGGCAAGCAGGCGCCTGCCCTCATCGGCCAGATGTCGCCGGAACAGGCGATGCAAACGGCGCTGACAGGCAGCGGCCTGCAATTGCGCGTGACCGCACAGGGCAACTTCAGCGTCGAGCCCGCCGCCGGCAGTAACGCCACCGTGCAACTGGGCGCGACCAACATCGTTGAACACAGCCTGGATGCCACCACCGAAGGCTCGGGCTCCTATGCTGCAAAAGCGGTGACCATCGGCAAGGGCGTGCATACCCTCAAGGAAATTCCGCAGTCGATCACCGTCATGACGCGCAAGCAGATGGACGATCAGGACCTGACCGACCTCAAGGATGCCGTGAACAAGACCACCGGCCTGGTCGGTGTCCAGGGCGTGGGTAAAGGCATGATCATTACCTCGCGCGGTTTTCAGATCGATGACTGGCAATACGACGGCGTTCCGGTCCTGCGCAACTCCTACGCGCTGGGCAACTGGGCCACGCAAGACCTGATCTTCTTCGATCGCATGGAAGTGCTGCGCGGGGCATCGGGATTGCTTCAGGGCACCGGCAGCCCGGGCGGGGCAATCAATCTGGTGCGCAAGCGTGGCCAGGTTGCGCCGACCGTGACTGTCACCGCCAAGGCGGGCTCCTGGGATCATTACGGCTTGCAACTGGACGCCGGCGGACCGCTGAACCAGACCGGCACCATTCGCGGTCGTTTCGTGGCCGATGAGGACCGGAGCGACTCGTTCATCGACTACGAATGGAGCAGGACGCACTCGCTGTATGGCGCACTGGACATTGATCTGCGTGAGGACACCACTCTGGGCCTGGCCGTCAGCAACTCCGACGGCGAGTCGCGCCCGATGGTCCGCGGCCTGCCTCGCTACGCCGATGGCAGCTCCCTCAATGTGCCGCGCTCCACATACACCGGCGCGCGCTGGAACCATTCCGAGATCGACGTCACGACGGTCTACGCCGATCTGGAGCACCGTTTCAACGACGACTGGACGTTCAAGGTCGGCGGCGTACGCATGACTGAAGACAACAAATCGAAAAACCAGCGGCTGCAGAGTATCGGCGACGCCATTGAAGCCGATGGCAGCGGCGTGCAGTACGCCGACTTCGTGACCGATTTCGACTCCACCAAATATGGCCTGGACATGAACCTCGTCGGGCGTTTCGAAGCCTTGTCCATGCAGCAGGAAGTCATGATTGGCGGCAACTACGAGAAGTTGAATTCGGATGACCGTTTTGCCCGAACCTTCAATGACAGCACCGACACGATCTTCGGCATCGATCACAACCGCCCCGACATCAGTTATGACGGTTTGATCAATACCGAAGGTGGTCGCGGAACGCCGAGCAAATACGACATCCGCCAAAAAGGTCTGTACGGCAGCTGGCGGGTCAAGCCGATCGAGCCGTTGACGTTGGTACTCGGCTCACGGGTCAGCTGGTATGACTACAGCTACAAGTCATGGACCCAGCAAGCCTTCAGTGACGTTGCCACCGCGGAACCGGAAAGCACCGCCAACGAAAACGGCGAGGTTACGCCCTACGCCGGGATCATCTACGACCTGAGTCGCGAATGGGCGGTGTATGCCAGCTACACCGATGTGTTCGAACCACAAACCGCACGTGATGTGGGCGGTTCGGTGCTCAAGCCGGTGATCGGCAGCAACTACGAAATCGGCCTCAAAGGCGAGTTGATGGATGGACGGGTCAACACGTCTCTGGCGGTGTTCCGCTACGATCAGAAGAACCGTGCCCTCAATGATCTGGACTCGGGCTTCGCCTGCGATGGCTGGTACTGCTCGACGGCATCGGGGAAAGTACGCAGCCAGGGGATCGACGCCGAGATCAGCGGCGAAGTGCTCAGCGGCCTGCAACTGTTTGCCGGCTATACCTACAACACCACCAAGTACCTCGATGACCCGGAAAACGAAGGCAAGGTCTTCAGCACCTGGACGCCCAAGCACATGCTGCGGGTGTGGGGCGATTACCAGTTCAGCGGCGACTGGAATCGCGTCAGCACCGGGCTTGGCTTCACCACGCAAAGTCATACCCTGGGTTACGAACACACCTATGAAATCCCGGGCTATACCGTGTGGAGCGCGCGGGTCGGCTATCAGCTGACACCGGAAATCGCCCTGGCGCTGAACGCCAACAACCTGTTCGACAAGCATTACTACACGGCGGCGTACAACCAGCTCAATGGCAACAACAACTACGGCGATCCGCGGAATGTGATGTTCAGCGTCAAATACACCCCCACGTTCTGAAGTCACCACCTCCCCTGTAGGAGCGAGCATGCTCGCGATGGAGGTCAACGATAACGCTGGGTGTCAGGCATCCCTCGTTATCGTTCACGACCATCGCGAGCATGCTCGCTCCTACAGAAAAGCGGGTCCATCGGCGCAGGCCAGGTTGGCTGTCAGGCCGGCGATTGTGCCGCCACCGGTTGCCGTCCCTTGAACGCCACGGAGAAGCAGAAAAAGATCACCAGGGCAAAGCCGGCCGGGAACAGCCAGATGTTCTTCCAGTCATGCCCACCCGCGGTCGCGGCGTAGTGGTCGGTCACCTGCCCCGCCACCCAGAAACCGATCAGCATGCCCAGGCCGTAAGTCGCCAGGGTGATCAAACCCTGCGCGGAACTTCTGAAACGCTCCGAGGCCTTGGCGTCGGTATAGATCTGGCCGGAAACGAAGAAGAAGTCATAGCAGATGCCATGCAAGGCGATGCCGGTGAACAACATGAAGGCCAGGTCGCCATTGTTGCCATAGGCGAACAGCAGGTAGCGCAGCGCCCACGCCAGCATGCCCACCAACAGCGCCAGCTTGATCCCGAAACGGTGAATGAACAGCGGCAACAGCAGCATGAACAGCACTTCGGAGACCTGCCCGATGGCCATTTTTGCCGTGGGGTTGGTCACGCCGATTTCCGCCAGGAACGGGTTGGCATTCTGGTAGTAGAACGCCAGGGGAATGCAGATCAGGATCGAGGCGATGAAGAACACCAGGTAGCTGCGATCCTTGAGCAGGCCCAGCGCGTCCAGGCCGAGCATCTGCTTGAGGCCGCCGTTGCCCGATTCGTTTTTCAGCGGAGCGGTAGACGGCAAGGTGAAGCTGTAGAGGCCCAACAACAGCGAAGCCACGGCGGACATCAGGAAGGTGTTGCGCAAGGCACCGGTGGCGATTGAGCCCTGGGAGTCCCAGGCGAACACGAAACTGATCACCAGTCCGGCGACGATCCAGCCCACCGTGCCCCAGACGCGAATACGGGAAAACTCCAGCGCCGGGTCGCGCATCTGCCGGAACGCCACGGAATTGACCAGCGCCAGGGTCGGCATGTAGATCATCATGTAGGCCAGCACGAACGGATAGAAGGTGCTGAAGTCCGGCGCGCGATACAGCTGGAACAGCAACAGCGCACCCAGCAGGTGCAAGACCGCGAGAATGCGCTCGGCATTGAAGAAACGGTCGGCGATCAGGCCAATCACGAAGGGCGCAATGATCGCACCCCAGGACTGGGTCGAGAAGGCCATGCCGATCTGCCCGCCACTGGCCCCCAGATTGCTGGCCAGAAAGGTGCCGAGGGTGACGAACCAGCCACCCCAGATAAAGAACTGCAAAAACATCATTGCGCTTAGCCGCGCGTTCATCTTGCTCATAACAGTCACCGTCTTATTGTTGTTTTTTTCTGCATGGAAAACGCAAACAGGTTCAGGCGTCGGGCAAGCCCAACAATCGTCGATTGAAGGTGGCATCGGACGACACGCCGGCGAAATCGTCGAACGCCTTGCGGGTCTTTTCGATCATGTGCCGCTCGATGAACGCCGCACCTTCGGCCGCGCCTTGCGCCGAATCCTTCAGGCAGCATTCCCATTCCAGCACCGCCCAGCCCTGGAAGTCGTACTGGGTAAATTTGCTGAAGATCGATTTGAAATCGATCTGGCCATCGCCCAGGGAGCGGAAACGCCCCGGCCGCTCGACCCAGCCCTGATAACCGCCGTAGACACCCGAACGCGCGTCGGGCCGGAATTCGGCATCCTTGACGTGGAACATGCGGATGCGCGCGTGGTAACGATCGATGAAGCCCAAGTAATCCATTTGCTGCAGCAGCAGATGGCTGGGGTCGTAGAGAATCGCCGCGCGCGGATGGTGATCGACCGCCTCGAGGAAACGCTCGAACGAGGCGCCGTCGTGCAGGTCTTCGCCGGGGTGAATTTCGTAGCACAGATCGACACCGGCCTCTTCGAAACAGTCCAGAATCGGCAGCCAGCGCCGGGCGAGTTCATCGAACCCCTGCTCGACCAGGCCACTCGGGCGCTGCGGCCAAGGGTAGACATAAGGCCAGAGCAAGGCCCCGGAAAAGGTCGCATGCGCCTTCAGGCCCAGACGCTGGCTGGCCCGGGCGGCGAGTTTTAACTGATCGATCGCCCAGGCTGTGCGTGCTTCGGGCTGGCCGCGCAGATGGGCGGGCGCGAAGTCGTCGAACAGCGTGTCGAACGCCGGATGCACGGCCACCAGTTGCCCTTGCAGGTGAGTCGACAGTTCGCTGATCTGCACCCCGGCTTCAGCGCAGACGGCCTTCAACTCGTCGCAATAGCTCTGGCTTTCGGCAGCTCGCGCAAGGTCGATGAACTGCGTGTCCAGGGTCGGCAACTGAATGGCTTTGTAGCCTTGGGAGGCCGCCCAGCGGGCGATGTTGGCCAGGGTGTCGAACGGCGCCTGGTCGGACATGAACTGCGCGAGAAAAATGCCCGGGCCGCGCAGGCCCGTGGGTGGTGTCGGGGAATCGGTCACGGAAGTCTCCAGGTTCATGGGTTGCACGCCAGTTCGGTCCACTTCGCGTCGCCGCGATGGTTGGCGATGGCCGCCTCGATGAACGCCATGCCCCGCAGGCCGATCTCGATGCCGGGCACCCCGGGAGCGTCAGGTCCCGCCACTTCGCCACGAATGGCCGTGGCGAAATCGCCGTACAGGTTGGCCATGGCTTCGAGGTAGCCTTCGGGATGCCCGGCGGGCAGGCGCATGCGTCGACTTGCGGCGTCGCACAACCATGGCTGGCCGACACCGGAACGCAGGATGCGCAGGGGTTGATCGAGGGCTCGGTGGATCAGGCTGGCGGGTTCTTCCTGGCGCCATTCAAGGCCGCCCTTGTCGCCATAGATACGAATCTTCAGCGGGTTCTCTTCACCGGCGCAGACCTGGCTGGCAATCAGCACGCCGCTGGCGCCATCGGCCATCTTGAACAACATCGAGGCGTCATCATCCAGTTGCCGGCCTTCGATGTGGACGTTGAGCATCGCGCAGATCTGCTTGATCGGTTGATCGGCAACGAACTCCGCCAGGGAGAAGGCATGGGTGCCGATATCACCGATGCAACCGCCCAGCCCGGACTGCTCCGGCAGATCGCGCCAGGCTGCTTGCTTGTTGCCCTGCCCGGCCACGTCCTGGCTGAGCCAGCCTTGGGGGTATTCGACGATCACCTTGCGCACGCTGCCGATCACGCCGTTGCGCACCATGTCCCGGGCCTGCCAGACCATCGGATAACCCAGATAGGTGTGAGCCAGACCGTAGAGACGGTTGCTGCGCTCTACCACGTTCTTTAGAGCGATCAATTCGGCGAGATTGAGTGCCGCCGGTTTTTCGCTGAACACATGGAAACCCGCGCTCAGCGCCTCGCCGGCCACGGGTGCATGCAGATGATTGGGGGTGACGATGATCAGCAATTCCATGCGTTGTTCGGCGGGCAACGCGCGCTCGGCTTCGAGCATGTGGCGCCAGTCGCTGTAGCAACGGGAATCCGGCAAGCCTAGGGCAACGCCGGTTCGCTGGTTGTTCAGGGGATCGCGGCTGAACGCACCGCACACCAACTCGAATCGTCCGTCGAGCCCGGCGGCCTGGCGGTGAGCCGTGGCGATGAACGCGCCCTCGCCGCCCCCGACAAAACCCATTCTGATTTTTGGCACAGCGTTCATCGCAAGGACTCTCTTGTTTTGGGTAACCGCTGAATGATGTAACCGGTTACATCGTGGCGGAAATGTAGGCTCAGTCAGCACAGGTGTCAAACCCCGAATGCCACCGGTGAGCATTTCAGCCGATAGCCATCCTGCGGTAAGCTCCCCGGCCGCGCGGTTCGAAAGTGAGGTGATTTTGTCCAATATCCGTGAAGTGGCCCGTCTGGCCGGCGTCTCGGTGGCCACAGTGTCCCGGACCCTGAAGTCACCGGAGCGCGTGCTCCCCGAGACTCGCGACAAGGTCAACGCTGCCGTGGAACAGGCCGGTTACCGGCCGAACCTGATGGCGGTGCAGTTTCGTTCGCGGCGCACCGGCAACCTGGTGATTCTGGTGCCGACCATCGCCAATACCTTCTTCGCCCGGGTCATCAGCGGCGCCCAGCAAGCGGCGCAGACCGCCGGGTATCGACTGCTGCTGTGCGACACCCAGGGCCGCGAGGACATCGAAAGGGAATTCGCCGAACTGGTGCATAACCATCAGGCCGATGGCGTGATCCAGTTGCGGGCCTTCGACCCGTTTGCCGAGCCCTGCCACAACCTGGAACCTGCACCGATCGTCAATGCGTGCGAGGTTATCCAGGGCGGTCGGCATCCGACCATCAGCCTCGATAACCGGGCCGCGGCCAAAGCCATGACCGAACATTTGATCGGCTTGGGCCACCGCCGCATCGGCTTGATCAAGGGCCCGAAAAGCAGCCCGCTGACCCGCGACCGAGTGGCCGGTTATCAGGATGCCCTGCAGGCGGCGGGCATCACCTGCGACCCGGCGCTGATCTGCCACGGCGACTTCACCCTGCAAGCCGGCCACGACGGTGCCGCCGCGCTGCTGGCGCTTTCAGAACGCCCGACGGCGCTGTTTTGCGAGAACGATGAAATGGCCATCGGTGCGTTGAAACGCATCAGGCAACAAGGTTTGCGGGTGCCCGAGGACATCTCCCTGGTGGGCTTCGACGACATCCCCTTCGCCGCCTACTGTGACCCGCCACTGACCACCATCGCCCAACCGGCTGAAGTGTTCGGACAGAAAGCGGTGGAAATGCTGATCGCACTGATCGAGAAAGAACCGCTGGCCGAGCGGCATGTGGTGCTGCCGTTTGAGTTGGCGTTGCGGGGGAGTACGGCGGCGGTGAAACATGAGAAATAGTGGCGCCCGACACACCGATCCACTGTAGGAGCGAGGCTTGCCCGCGAAGGCGTCGGATCAGCGAGCATCGATGTTGAATTTGCCGGCCTCTTCGCGGGCAAGCCCGCTCCCACAGTGGTTGTAGGTGAACCATAAATTCGGGACATACCCCAATCCCTGTGGGAGCGTGGCTTGCCCGCGAAGGCGTCAGGACAGCCAACATCATTGTTGGATTTGCCGGCCTCTTCGCGGGCAAGCCCGCTCCCACAGTGGTGATGGGTGAACCATGAATTCGGGGCATACTCCATTCCCTGTGGGAGCGTGGGTTTCCCCCCAAAGCATCAAGAAAAACCACACCCCCCTTTGATTTTTCCACCCCTTCCCCGGACAACCAACATCATTGTTGGATGTGCCGACCTCTTCGCGGGCAAGCCACGCTCCTACAGGGTCAATCGCGGAATTGGGTCAGTTGCTGACTCAGCGACCCGGCCTGATCGCGCAGTTTCACCGACTGGTCGAGCAGGCTGCGGATTGCCTGGTCGTTCTGTTCGGAGATTCGGCTGACGCCCTGGATCGCCACCGACAGTTGTTCGCCGGTCGCGGCCTGGCTCTGGGTCTGGCGCGCGACTTCGCTGATGCGGGTGAGGATGTCCTGGGCATGCTGGCGGATCTGATCCACGCCCTGGGACGAAGTGGTCAGTTGCACCACGCCCTGGCGTACCGCTTCGCCAACCTGCTGCACGTTGGCCACGGTGTTGCGCACGTCCGAACCGATGGCGCCGATCATCTCGCCGATTTCACCGGTAGAGCGACTGGTGCGCTCCGCCAGTTGTCGCACTTCGTCGGCCACCACGGCAAAACCACGGCCCTGCTCCCCTGCCCGCGCGGCTTCGATCGCTGCGTTCAGGGCCAGCAAGTTGGTCTGGTCGGCGATGCTGCGAATCACGGCGATGATCCCGGCGATCTGCTGCGAACGCTTCTCCAGATCCCCCACCGCACCGGCCACCACGTCCATGGTCTGGTCGATGTGGGTAATGCCGGCCAGGGTCTGGCTCATGTCGGTGGAGATGTTGGTGGTCAGCACTTCGGTGTTGCGCGCCAGTTGCTCCACATCCTCGGCCTGCTGCGACATCTCGGTCACCGAGTGCGCCAGGGCCGTGACGCCGCTGGCCATCTCCTCGGTGGCGGTGTGCTGCGAGGTCGCCCGCTCGGCCACAGCCTGAGTGGTGTCGCCCAGGTGATTGGAGATCTGCATCAGCGTGGTGCTGCTCTGGCGGATCGAGCCGACGAGATTGCCCAGACGCTGAATGAACTGGTTGAATGCCCCGGCCAATTTGCCGGTTTCATCACCACTGCGTTGTTCGAAACGCAGCCCCAGTTCACCTTCCCAGGCCTGGATGCCGACGGTCAGACCCGACAATGGACGAATCTGCCACGCCAGCAAATGCCACAGCACGATGGCCAATACCAGCAGCGCTACCAGGCCGATGATCACTGCGGTGTAGAGGAAATGATTGATGCCAGCCATGGCCTCGGCCTGCGGATAGGCAACCATCAATGCCCAATTGTTTGGCGCCTTGCCGATACGCACCGGCTGCAGCACATAACCCCAGCCATCGAGTTCGAAACTGTAGGCCTTGCCCGCCTTGATCGCGTCCTTGGCAGCAGCCGGCAATTCATCGGCCGGTTTGCCCAGGCGCTTGGCATCCGGATGGCTGGCGTACAGCCCGTCACTGGAGACCAGAGCGCCGTAGCCTTTGTAGGCATCGATTTTCGCCAGCTGGCGGTTGATGCTTTCCAGCGGAATATCCACCCCCGCCACACCCACGGCTTTGCCGCCTTGCAGCAGCGGCAGCATGATTGACACCAACATCGCCTGCTGACCGTTGCCAAAGCTGTAGGCATAGGGTTCGGACGCCCATGGCTGGCGGGTATGCAGCGGGCGGTAGTAATACTGGTTGTCGGCGTTTTCCGGGGCGTAGCCGCTCAGCGCTTCGGATTTCACCGACCCGCCGGCGCGGTTCCACCAGGTCAGGTAACGACCCGTGGCGTCGTGGCTGGGCTGGTTGACGAACTCACTGTCTTTGCCATCGAAAGCGTTCGGTTCCCAGTACTGACCCAGGCCGAGGAAGTTCGGATTAGCCTCGAACAGCTGGCGAGTCAGCGCATCGGCGGTCTTGCGATCGACCTGCTTTTGCTGCATTGCCGTGGCGACGCTGGCCAGGGATTCGGCCACGGTATAACCGGCGCCGAGTTCGACTTCCACTTCCTTGGCATTGGCCTTGACGATGCTGTCGACCAGGGCGAAGGTTTCTTTGACGGAATTGCCATACGCAATGTAGGCGATGGAGCCGAGCAGCAGCGCCATGACGACGACGGTGCCGATAAGCGCTGTCCAGAACAGCTTGAAGTGCAGTGAGCGATTAGACATGAACATTCTCGAATTGACGATATGTCAGCCAACACAGCCCCGCGCCTGAATATGAATGCAGCAGCCCTGCTGGCGATTATTTATAGTTGATATTATTTTGCCACTATCTCAGAGCCACATCTCCGTTGCAACTTAATTGAAGGCTTGTTCAATCAAAAAAATGACAGGAAAAAACGCCTCGCGATCACGCCTGATTCAAGCGTGTTCGCGAGGGTAGGAAAGGGATTTTTCAGTGCGGATTTACAGGCATTCCTGAGCCGCACGCTCAAGTCGCGAAGGCCCGAAAGTCGATGCCAGCAGCGTGCGTTCGTAGAGGAACACCTTGCCGCCGTTCGATGCCTTGTAGGCTTCGAGCACGTCGTTGGCTGCGACTTTGCTCGACACCGTGATGCGGTAGCTGCGCTGGGTTTCCGAGACGGTCGCGTGCAGTGAATCCTCCTGCAGTTTTGGCAGCACGCAATGCGCGTAGTCGGCCGGTGCCTTGCTGGTCTGCAGGGTCAGCGTCGGGTCGTTGGGCGTGGAGGCGCAACCGGACAAGAGCAGTGAGGCGGCAATCGTCAGCCGAGTGTAGAAGTTCATCGCGCCGATTCCTGGGTAAGCGTTCTGGATGGGCGCGATTTTGCGGGTTTGCCGTTGGCAACAGAACTTGTGATCAGTGATTGTGACTATTACGTGAAGCGATAGTAGAACCTGTAGGAGCGAGCTTGCTCGCGATGGTCGTCAACGATGACGTTGGCTGCCTGACACCCTGCGGTGGTCTTGCGTCCATCGCGAGCAAGCTCGCTCCTACAGAGGGCTATGGTTTGGATTTGAAGGCTTCGCGCCGTGCGGTCCGCTCTTCGACGTAGGCCTCGGTGGGTTCGCTGATCAGCTCCTGACGTCGCAACACTTCGCCGCAGTGATCGCACAGCGGCCCAAGCCCGGCCTGGTGCCCGCAAGTCCTGTGGGTATAGCGCACCGCCAAACCCTCGCCCTCTTCCTTGCACCAGGTCTCCCCCCACGCGCGCAGCGCCAGCACCACCGAGTAGAACGCCTCGCCCTTGGCGGTGAGGTGGTACTCATAGCGCGTCGGGCGCTCCTGATAGGCGCGGCGTTCGACCATGCCATCCGCCTCCAGGCTTTTCAGACGCGCAGCGACCATCTGCGGCGTGCCGCCGGTCTGCGCCTGGATCTCGTCGTAGCGATGGTTGCGCATGAACAATTCGCGCAAGACCAACACCGTCCATCGGTCTCCGACAATGTCCTCGGCCCGTGCGATCGGACACAGGGTTTCAGGACTAGTCTTTTTTACGGCCATGCAGGCTTGCCTCTTTCACTGTAACTATGATTATCATATCTACACTATGCCGGGGCAAGCCCTTGGCACAGGTCAGCCATCCATACTGGAGAATTTGTCATGTCGAATGTTGCTTATCCGCTGGATCGCACCGCCTACCTGCTGGTCGATCCGTACAACGATTTTCTCTCCGAAGGCGGCCGGGTGTTCCCGCTGATCAAGCCGATCGCCGAACAAGTCGGCCTGCTCGACAACCTGCGAGCACTGGATCGCGCCGTGCGCGCCGCGGACATTCAGGTGGTCATCGTACCGCACCGTCGCTGGGAACAAGGCGATTACGAAAACTGGGATCACCCAAGCCCTTCGCAATGCAAGATCCAGCACATGCACCACTTCGCCCGCGGCGAATGGGGTGGCGAATGGCACCCCGATTTCGCACCGCAGGAAGGCGACATCATCGCCTCCGAGCACTGGGGCTCGAGCGGTTTTGCCAACACCGACCTGGATTTCCGCCTCAAGCAGAAAGGCATCACCCACGTGATCATCACTGGCCTTCTGGCCAATACCTGCATCGAGGCCACCGCCCGTTACGCCCAGGAATTGGGCTACCACGTGACCCTGGTGCGCGATGCCACCGCCGCCTTCAAACCGGAAATGATGCACTCCGCCCATGAACTGAACGGCCCGACCTACGCCCATTCGATCGTGACGACTGAACAACTCGTCGCCACCCTGAAGCAGTGATTACGCACATGAATCTGACTGGAAATCTCTTGATCGGCTCTCACGAAGCGTCCGCCTCCGAGGGCACGATGAAAGCCCTGAACCCAGCGACCAACCAGACCATCGAGCCGGCCTTCGCCCTGGGTGGGGCTGCCGACGTGAATCGGGCGGCGATTCTTGCCGACGAAGCTTTCGATCATTACAGCCATACCTCGCTCGCCGAGCGCTCGGCGTTCCTGGAGCGCATCGCCGACAACCTCGATGCTGTCGCCCCGCAACTCGCCGCCCGGGCCGCGCTGGAAACCGGACTGCCCGAAGCCCAGTTGCAAGGTGAAGCGGCCAAGGCGGCGACCCAGTTCCGCCAGTTCGCCGATGTCGTGCGCAAAGGTCGCTTCCTGCATCTGGCCATCGACCCGGCACAACCCGATCGCCAACCACGTCCGCGCATGGATCATCGCCTGCAAAAAATCGCCATCGGCCCGGTAGCGGTTTTCGGTGCGAGTAACTTCCCGATCAGCTACTCCGTCGCCGGCGGCGACACCGCGTCGGCATTGGCGTCGGGCGCAACCGTCATCGTCAAAGCCCATAACGCTCATCCCGGCGCGTCGGAGATTCAGGCGCGGGCGATCCTCAAGGCGGTGCAGGACAGCGGCCTGCCTGAAGGTGTGTTTTCGATGGTGCGCGGCGCCGGCAATGCCATCGGCGAAGCGCTGGTCGATCATCCCCTGATCAAAGCCGTGACCTTCACCGGTTCCGAACAGGGCGGCATGGCTCTGTATCGGCGCGCGCAGTTGCGTCCCGATCCGATCCCGGTGTTCACCGAAATGACCAGCGTCAACCCGACCTTCATCCTGCCCCAGGCGTTGGCCGTGCGGGGTGCGCAGATCGGTGACGGCTTCGTCGAGCGGATGCTCGTCAACGTCGGCCAGGCGTGCTTGAAGCCGGCGATTCTGATCGCGGTCGAAGGGGATGGTTTTGCAGCATTGCAGGCAGCGATGGTCAAGCGTGTGACCGACGCACCGGCGCGGCCGATGCTGACGCCAGGAATTCATGGCGCTTACCTGAACAACCTCGATCACCTGCAAAGCGCCGGTGCCGGCCTGGTGGCTGTGGGCGCGGTGGCCCATGCCGAGCTGGATGGTCGTTCGGCGTTGCTGGAGGTTGATGGTGAGCGGTTCTTGAGCGAGCCGGCGTTGGCCGATGAGGTTTTCGGGCCGGCGGCGTTGCTGGTGAAGGTCAGGGATGAGGCGCAGATGCTGGCGGTTGCCCGCGCGTTTCGCGGTCAGCTCAGTGCGACTCTGCACCTGGAAGACACGGACCTGGATCTGGCCCGGCGTTTATTGCCGATACTGGAGCGGCGAACCGGGCGGATCGTGGTCAACGCCTTCGCCCACCCGCAGGAAGTGTCTTTCGCGACCATCCACGGCGGTCCGTTCCCAGCCTCTTCGGATAGCCGCTTCACCTCGGTGGGCATGACCTCTATCGAACGCTTCCTGCGTCCGATTACCTACCAGGGTTTTCCGGATGGGTTGTTGCCTGAGGCATTGCGCGAGCTGAATCCGCTCGGGTTGCCGCGTAGCGTGGACGGCCAGTAAAGCCGCCCTGCCCCCTGTAGGAGCGAGCTTGCTCGCGATGGAATCAGAATCACCGCTGGGCATCAGACACCCCGCGTTATCGTTGACGTCCATCGCGAGCAAGCTCGCTCCTACAGGTTGAGGGTTTCAGGCCTGAAGCGCCTGGGCTTTCTGTAGCGCAAACACCTGATTGCGCCCATTGCGCTTGGCTTCGTAAAGCCCGTCATCAGCGCGGGTAAGCAGGGTTTCCAGGTTGTCGCCGGGCTCGACGAAAGCAACGCCGAAGGATGCGGTAATGGTGTCCAGCACAGTGTCGGTCCCACGCGCCTTGATCCGCAACGACTGCACTTTCAGACGCACCTGCTCGGCAAAGGCACAGGCCCCTTCCAGGCCCACGCAGTTTTCCAGCACCACACAGAACTCTTCACCACCATAACGTCCGGCAAACGCCTCGCCCGCCAGCGCGCCGCGCAACACCTGGGCGACATGCTGCAACACCCGATCACCCAACGGATGACCATACTGATCATTGAATTGCTTGAAGTGATCGATATCCAGCATCACCAGCGCGACCTGCCCGGTGTGCTTGGCCAGCGCTTTTTCCAGCTGACGGGTGAACGCCGTGCGGTTGAGCAGTTCGGTCAGGCCATCCAGAGTCGCCGCCTGCTGCGCACGCTCGAGCTTGTCGCGCAGGGTCTGAATTTCGCTTTGCGCCGATTGCAACTGAGCCAGGAAGTGTTCCTGCTGAGTCTGCATCAGCCGAGTACTTTGCTGCAGTTCGTTGAGGATGCCCGGCAAACGATCGCTGACCGGTTGCTCGAGCATTTCCAGGCACTCGCCGAGACGGTTCTGAAAATTGACGCTGCCTTTGACGCTGCGCGAAACATCCCGCTCCATGCCGTCGACCAGACTGATGACCTGTTGCTGTCCGGCGCGGGCATCTTCCAACTCGTCACGAATGATGAATTCGCGAAACAACCGGGTCGCGGACTCCGGCGGGCAACCGTCGAAGTCACGAATCACGCGGTCCAAATGACGATTGAGTTCCGGCTCCTGACCTTTGCTGTAGGTGTACCACAGCGCGTAATGCACCGGATTTGGCGGGATATTGTGGCGAACCATCAGGGGCACGGCTTGCTTGAGCAACGCCGCCGCCTCGCGGGAGTCTTCAGGAAAAAGCGCTAGAACATTCGCACGCGTGTCTGATTGGCTCATGGATTCACTGTGGTTGTTAATCATTGGCGTTTGGCAGTGCGCTGAGCATACCGATACGCCCGACAAACGGCTATCCCGGTTTGATTGGCATCGCCATTTAATCCCTCAAGAGACGCAGCCGCGCATCACCAGACTCCGGCAATGAGCTATACATCAACAGACGCTATCTGATGCTGAAGCTCTGACCGGGAACCACGACCTCCGGAGAACAACAACGAATCAGAGTAATTCAGCGTCCGCGACGACAAATGGCAGCACAGTGCCACTAATGCATGGCATAATGATGCCATATTGTCGTCGAACATCTTTGCGGCGCTCGTGAAGAGATGTTCCTGCCTGAGGAAATGCCATGCTCCTGAATGTCCTGATCTGCTGGTTCGCACTCGCCATCGCCCTGGCAACGATCCTGTGCCGACAGATTCACAAGGCGAAGGTGGCTGATCAGGCAATGGGCATCCAGCATCCGGAAGACCATTCGGGCATCTATCTGGCGTAAAGCCACGGCGTCTCCCCCGCTTTACCCCACCCGTAGCATCCTGCTGCCGAGTCCCCTCTTCCCCTGTCTATTGCTCCCGCCACCGGAAACCCGGTGCGCGGGCGTGCTTTCACGCGCCCCCCACTGAACGTTCAAGTGAACCGGTCAAACCACTGGTCAGACCGGTCAAGCCAATTTAATGATTTCCCCTTGTAACAATGAAAAAAACCAGCCTAAACTGAGCCTGCACTGGACATACCGGTAAGACCACAATAATTAAGTCCCAGGCCAGATGTGCGCCATGCACACGACAGCCGGGACACCGACCAGGATTCCTCCCATGCTCAGATGGTGCTCGCGTTCAATCTTCCTCCAAGTGGTTCTCGGACTGATGCTCGGCATCATCTGCGGGCTGACCCTTCCCGAATACTCCGCTCAGCTCAAACCGCTGGGCGATGGCTTCATCAAACTGATCAAAATGCTCATCGGCCTGATCGTGTTCTGCGTTGTCGTCAGCGGCATCAGCGGCGCAGGCGATCTGAAGAAAGTCGGCCGCATCGGCCTCAAATCGGTGATCTACTTCGAAGTGCTGACCACCATCGCCCTGGTCATAGGCCTGGTGTTCGCCTTCAGCACAGGCATCGGCAGCGGTGCCAACATTCATCTGGAGCAGCTGTCCGCCGCCGACATGGGCGATATCGCCCAGCGCGGCCAGCACATGCACACCACCACGCAGTTCCTGATGGACCTGATCCCGACCTCGGTCATCGGTGCATTCGCCGACAACAACATCCTGCAAGTGCTGCTGTTCTCGGTGCTGTTCGGCAGCGCCCTGAACCTGGTGGGCGAAGCGGCGTCGGGGATTTCACGACTGATCAATGAGCTCAGCCACGTGATCTTCCGCATCATGGGCATGATCGTGCGGCTGGCGCCGATCGGGGTGTTTGGCGCGATCGCGTTCACCACCAGCAAATACGGCCTGGACTCGCTGCAGCACCTGGGCAGCCTGGTCGGCCTGTTCTACCTGACCTGCGTGGCCTTCGTGGCGTTGATTCTCGGCCTCGTGATGCGCCTTTCCGGCTTGCGCATGTGGCCCTTGCTCAAATATCTGCGCGAAGAGTTGCTGATCGTGCTGGGCACCGCCTCCTCCGACGCCGTGCTGCCGCAGATCATGCGCAAACTCGAACACCTGGGTATCGGCAGTTCGACGGTAGGCCTGGTGATCCCCACCGGGTACTCGTTCAACCTCGATGGCTTTTCGATCTACCTGACACTGGCCATCGTCTTCATCGCCAATGCCACCGGTACGCCGCTGGCCATGACCGATCTGCTGACCATTCTGCTGGTGTCGCTGATCACCTCCAAAGGCGCCCACGGTATTCCCGGTTCCGCCTTGGTGATTCTGGCGGCGACGCTGACGGCCATCCCGGCGATTCCGGTGGTCGGCCTGGTGCTGGTGCTGGCGGTGGACTGGTTCATGGGCATCGGCCGGGCGCTGACCAATCTGATCGGCAACTGCGTCGCCACCGTGGCCATCGCTCGCTGGGAAAAAGACATCGATATCCAGCGCGCCAATAAAGTGCTTTCCGGCCAGGTGGGTTATACCTTCCAGCCGAGAAAACCGGCTGGCGCGGCGCACCAGCAAGAATTTTAAATAACCTGTGCCCACTGTAACGGTGGGCACTTTTATCGCTTGGAGCGAACAGTGATTACCTCCTCAACCGTCGTCAATTCAGTGGTAGAGAAACTTCGGGCCGCACTGGCCCGTGGTCAGTGGCGCTCCGGCGATATGTTGCCGGGCCAGCGCGAACTGGCCGAACAACTGGGCATCAGTCGGCCCAGTCTGCGCGAAGCGGTGACCGTGCTGGAAACCCTCGGGCTGGTGCGCTCGATGCCGGGCAAAGGCGTTGTGGTACTGGATGCCAGTGCGATGGACCTCGACGACTCGCGCCAGGACAGCGCGGTGGCCGGGGCGAGTCTGGAGGACGTGCTGCAACTGCGCTACACCCTCGAACCTTTCATTGTCGGGCTGGTTGCGCAGTCGATCAGCAGCAAGGAAGTCGGGCAACTGCGCCTGACGTTGATGGACATGCGCGAAGCCCTGGAGGCCAACGACAGCGAAGCCGGTGTCAACGCCTACATCGCGTTCCACGAAGAGCTGTTCACCCTGACCTCGAACCCGATTTTCCAGAGCGTGGTACAGCAGACCAGCAACGCCCTCAAGCAAAGCGCCGAAGTGCTGCGCAATTCGCCTGAGCATCTGGCCGAGCGCCTGGAAGAAAACGAAGCCGTGGTTCGTGCGATCCGCAGCAAGAACAGCGCCCAGGCCAGTGCCGAAATGCGCAAGCACATCCTTCGCGAAGGCCAGCGCATGGGCATCGAACTGAACATTCCGGAAGACAACCTCAGCGTTTGATTCCTTCTACTTTGGAGACAGGCCATGAACAGCTTCGCTTCACCGCAAACTCTTGTTGACCTGCCCTTGCACCTGGCGGCGGACGATCTCTATGCGCAGGTGTTCGACGCCATTCTCGACCTGCGTCTTCTGCCCGGCAGCCGCTTCACCGAGGACAGCCTCGGTCAGATGTTCGGCGTGCGTCGCAGTGAAATCCGCAGCGTCCTGACGCGCCTGTCCCATCAGCACATCATCATCCTGCGCGCCAACCACCGCCCTCGTGTGGCGGTACTTGACGCAGAGCAGACCCGGCAGGCACTGCATGCCCGGCGATTGACCGAGACCACGTTGCTGCGACTGGTGTGTCAGCAGCCGTTGTCGCAGGACTTGAGTCGCCTGCGCGCGATCATCGAGGGCGAACGCCTCTGCACCGAGCGCGGCCAAGCCCTTCGTCTGTCGGGGGAATTTCATCTGGAGCTGGCGGCGCTGGCGGGGAATGCACCGTTGGCGCATTTTCTCGACAGTCTGGTGCCGCTGATGTCATTGGCGATTGCGCAGTTCGAGGCGCGGATCGATGGGTATTGCGACTGGCGGACGCATGAAGGGATTTTGAATGCGGTTGAAGGCGGGGATGCGGTGAGCGCGGTTTGCCTGCTCAACCGGCATCTGGATCATCTTGAGGGGTTGTTGCTTAGCCCACGCCAACAGCGCATGGCCTGCTGATCACCAAAACCTGAAAACCTCAAAACTGTAGGAGCCGAGCTTGCTCGCGATGCTGGCCCAGACAACGCTGAGAGTCAGGCACCCCGCGTTATCGTTAACGACCATCGCGAGCAAGCTAGCTCCTACAGGAAGAGCTTGCTCGCGATGGAGGCCCAGACACCGCGGAGTGTTTGGCACCCAGCGTCATCGTTGACGACCATCGCGAGCAAGCTCGGCTCCTACAGGGATTCAGGGGTTACGTGATAACGCGGGCATTCAGGTGGCCCGCGTTATCGTTGCACGATCAGGTCAGCAGCATTTCGGCCCGGCCTTGCCGCCGTAACGGGCCTCCTGGCGCTCCCGGAAGAACGCCTCGTAGTCCATCACCGGCTGGTCCGGATGCTTGTTCTGCATGTGCTCGACGTAGTTGTCGTAGTCGGGAATCCCCACCATCAGGCGCGCGGCCTGACCGAGGTATTTTCCGAGGCGACTCAGGTCATTGAACATGCGGCAGATCCTCGATCAAGCTTCCGGCAGTGCCTGGTATGGCGCTTCTTTATCCGTACGTTCCTTGCTGCCCCAGGCGGCGACGCCGACCTTGAGCGCGAAGAACAGGATGCTGAAGACCACGAACAGGAACAGCGCAGTCAGCGTGGCGTTGGTGTACGCGTTATAGATCACGTGCTGCATCTGGTCGATGTTCTTGGCCGGGGCCAGCACCTGACCGTTGGCCAGCGCATCGCTGTATTTCTTGGCCAGGGACAGGAAGCCAATCGCCGGGTTGGCGTCGAACAGCTTGATGAAGCCTGCGGTGGTGGTGCAGATCAGCAGCCAGACCGCTGGCAGCAGGGTCACCCACACATACTTCTGGCGCTTCATTTTGATCAGCACAACAGTGCTGAGCATCAGCGCGATACCGGCCAGCATCTGGTTGGAGATGCCGAACAGCGGCCACAGGGTGTTGATGCCACCCAGCGGATCGATCACGCCTTGGTACAGCAGATAACCCCACATCGCCACGCAACCGGCAGTCGCGATCAGGTTGGCGGTCCAGGATTCGGTACGTTTGAGCGCCGGTACGAAGGAGCCCAGCAGATCCTGCAGCATGAAACGACCGGCACGGGTACCGGCGTCGACCGCGGTCAGGATGAACAGCGCTTCGAACAGGATCGCGAAGTGGTACCAGAACGCCATGGTGTTCTCGCCCGGCAGCACGTGGTGCAGGATTTGCGCGATACCGACCGCCAGGGTCGGCGCACCACCGGCACGGGCCAGGATGGTGGTTTCGCCGATATCGCGAGCCACGGCCTCAAGGGCGTCCGGGGTAATGGTGAAACCCCAGCTGCTGACTGTTTGCGCAACAGTAATAGCGTCGGCACCGACCACGGCAGCCGGGCTGTTCATGGCGAAGTACACGCCCGGATCGATCACCGAAGCGGCGACCATGGCCATGATTGCCACGAAGGATTCCATCAGCATGCCGCCGTAACCGATGTAGCGGGCATGGCCTTCGCTGGCCAGCAGCTTCGGCGTGGTGCCGGAGGCGATCAGCGCGTGGAAACCGGACACCGCGCCACAGGCGATGGTGATGAACAGGAACGGGAACAGACCGCCCTTCCACACAGGGCCAGTGCCGTCGATGAACTGGGTCAGGGCCGGCATTTTCAGCTCGGGCATGGTCACCAGAATGCCGATGGCCAAGGCGACGATGGTGCCGATTTTGAGGAAGGTCGACAGGTAGTCACGTGGCGCGAGGATCAGCCACACCGGCAGAACCGCGGCGACGAAACCGTAGCCGATCAGCATCCAGGTGATCTGTACACCGGTGAAGGTGAAAGCCTTGGCCCAGACCGGATCAGCGGCAATCTGCCCGCCCAGCCAGATCGAGCCCAGCAGCAACAGCACGCCGATGATGGAAATCTCACCGATGCGGCCCGGGCGGATGTAGCGCATGTAAATGCCCATGAACATCGCGATCGGGATGGTCGCCATCACGGTGAACATGCCCCACGGGCTGTCGGCCAAGGCCTTCACCACGATCAGCGCCAGCACCGCGAGGATGATGATCATGATCAGGAAGCAGCCGAACAACGCGATGGTGCCGGGGATACGGCCCATTTCCTCACGGACCATGTCGCCCAGTGAGCGACCGTTGCGGCGGGTGGAGAGGAACAGGACCATGAAATCCTGCACCGCGCCGGCCAGCACCACACCGGCGATCAGCCAAAGCGTGCCGGGCAGGTAGCCCATCTGCGCCGCCAAGACCGGACCGACCAGTGGGCCTGCGCCGGCGATTGCCGCGAAGTGGTGACCGAAGAGGACGTGTTTGTTGGTCGGCACGAAGTCCAGACCATCGTTGTTGAGCACGGCAGGCGTGGCTCGATTGGGGTCCAGCTGCATCACTTTGTTGGCGATGAACAGGCTGTAATAACGATAGGCAACGAGGTAGATGGCGACTGCTGCGACTACGATCCAGAGGGCGTTGATCGCTTCGCCGCGGCGCAGGGCCACGACACTCAGCGCAATCGCTCCCAGGACAGCCACGGCAAACCAGGCGAGGTGTTTAGCCAGACGGGGCATATTGGTCTCCTGCCGACGGCCAGTGGCCACGGCGGTAATTTTTATAATTGTGTCCGCTTTGCGGAGCTGGCCAAATATCCGCCCATGGCGTCCACAAATAAATCCGCGTTACTACGTACGTGGTGTCTACGTAGTTCTACGTAGATGAGCCTGTATTGAACTGTGGGAGCGAGCCTGCTCGCGATGGCGTCCTGTCAGACGACAACTGTGTCGAAGGCCCTGCCCTCATCGCGAGCAGGCTCGCTCCCACAGGTTTGGACTGTGTATTCCACAGGGAACCAGCCACCGGTCATTCCGCCCGGCAGCGCTACTCCACAGGCGTATCTTTGGCCTATGATGCCGCCCCCCAGAACATTGAACCTGTAGGAGCGAGCACGCTCGCGATGAACGCAAGGGCACCACGGGGCCTCAGGTATCCCGCGTTATCGTTGACGTCCATCGCGAGCATGCTCGCTCCTACAGAAAGCAAGCCCGAGGCGAGAGTAGATATGCAGCTCAAACACAAGATCGTCGCCCTCGGCATCCTCCCGCTGGTCCTGGCCATCGCCGTCATCTGCGCCCTGGTGATTTCCCTCAACCGTCAGCTGGGCGATCAGCAGGCGCAGTTGATCGAAGACAGCATCCTGGCGAGCAAGCGTGCGGAGTTGAAAAACTACGTAGAGATGGCGCAAAGCCTGATCGAGCCGCTGTACGACGACGGCCACGGAGACGCCGAAGCGCAGAGAAAGGTGTTGGAAGAACTGCGCAAGCTCAGCTTCGGCATCAACGGTTACTTCTTCGTCTACGACCATGAAGGCCGCAGCCTGATGCACGCGCGCCAGTCGGAGCTGGTCGGGCAATACCTGTGGGACATGAAAGACCCCCACGGCCTGCCGGTGATTCAGGCGCTGCTCAAAAGCGCGCAGTCGGGCGAAGGCTTCCAGCGTTACGCCTGGAACAAGCCCTCCTCCGGCCAGGTCACCGACAAGCTCGCCTACGTGGTGATGCTCGATCGCTGGGGCTGGATGCTCGGCACCGGGATCTATCTGGAAGACGTCGAACGCGCCACCCAGCAGGCCCGCGCCGAAGTGGCCATGGGCATTCGCAAGACCATGATGGCGATTGCCGTGGTGGCGCTGGTGGCGGTGTTGTTCGTGTTCGGCACCGGCATGACCCTGAACGTCAGCGAACACCGGCTGGCGGACAAGAAGCTGCAGCGCCTGACCCAGCGCATCGTCAGCCTTCAGGAGGAAGAGCGCTCGCGGGTATCCCGTGAGCTGCACGACGGTATCAGCCAGGTGCTGGTGTCGATCAAGTTCCAGTTCGAACTGGCCAGTCATTTGCTGGAGAGTGGACAGGCGCAAGACAAGGGGTTGAACACGCTCAAAGATGCCACCGAACGCCTCGGCGAAGCCATCGGCGAGGTCCGCACCTTGTCCCACGACCTGCGTTCATCCCTGCTCGACACCCTCGGCCTGCAAGCGGCCATAGGCCAACTGGCCGCGGAATTCGAGCAACGCAGCGGGCTGACGGTGAGCTACACCGACAATGAATTCGAATGCCAACTGGTCGATGGCGCGGCGGTCTCGCTGTTTCGCATCGTGCAGGAAGGCCTGACCAACATCGAACGACACGCCCGGGCGAAAAACGTGTCGATTACCCTGCGAGGCTGCGAGGACAATGTGCGCCTGACGGTGGTCGATGATGGCGTGGGCTTCAACGTCGCCCAGGTCGAACGTCGTCAGGCCGGCATCGGCCTGCGTAATATTCGCGAACGCGTCGAACACTTCGGTGGCCGCTTCGATCTGGTGTCCGTACCGGGCCGAAGCGAGCTGGATGTGCTGCTGCCAATGAAACCGGCCGGCCATCGCGTCTGAACCCATAACAAGAGCGAACCCTGAATGAACCTGCCCTCCCCGATCCGCGTTGCGTTGGTCGACGATCACTCCCTGGTCCGTGACGGAATCAAGGCACTGCTGTCCGTGATGGCGCCGCTGGAAGTGGTGGGCGAAGCGGAAAACGGCGCCGAGGCGATCGAGATGGTCGGGCGCTGCCAGCCCGACTTGCTGCTGGTGGACATCAGCCTGGGCGACATGAACGGCCTGGAACTGACCCGCATGCTGCGCAGCCAGTACCCGTCGCTCAAGGTGCTGGTGCTGAGCATGTACGACAATTATGAGTACGTCAGCGAATCGGTGCGCTCCGGCGCCAGCGGCTACGTGCTGAAGAATGCGCCGTCACGGGAAATCATCGCGGCCATCGAGGCGATCACCAGCGGCGGTACCTTCTACAGCGCCGACATCGCCCAACGCCTGATCGCCGACAAGAGCACCGACAACGAACTGACACCCCGCGAAAGCCAAGTGCTGCGCAAAATGGCCCAGGGCCTGAACAACAAGGAAATGGCCCGGGAACTGGACATCAGCGTACGCACGGTGGAAACCCATCGCTTGAGCATTCGGCGCAAGTTGAACATCGACAAGCCGGCGGCGTTGGTCAAGTACGCGATTGATCACGGAATTATCTCCCGCTAACCCCGCATCTCCTGTAGGAGCGAGCATGCTCGCGATGGTCTTCAACGATAACGCTGGGTGCCTGACTTCCCGCGGTGTCTGGGCCTGCATCGCGAGCATGCTCGCTCCTACAGTTAAAAGCGGGTCAAATCACAGGCAAAAAAAATCCCGGGCAGCTGATGGACGCCCGGGACTTAAAAATGCATAAACCGTGGTGGTGAACGCGGGGCGAATATTACGGAATATTTCCCCCTGTAACAAGATATTTTGATTAACCGCTCAGTTACTAACTTCGCTAAGCCCTTATATATCCAGATATTTTTTAGGGTTAACTTCGAATCATCTTTAACTATGCCTTTGCGTAATTAAAGGAACCAACGGTATTCCCGCGCACTGATTTCATTCATGAACGCCAGATGATCCTGGCGCTTGTTCTCGCAATACACATCGACAAACTCGGCTCCCAGACCTTCACGCACTGGCCCGTGGTTCTGCATGGAACGCACGGCCTCAAGCATCTCCAGCGGGAAATCCACGCCGCTACTGCGATCGTCATTGAGCGGTGCAATCGGCTCGCGCTTCTGTTCCAACCCTTGCTCCAGACCGATCAGAATGGCCGCCAGCACCAGATACGGGTTGGCATCGGCGCCGGCCAGGCGATGTTCGATGCGCAGGTTTTTCGCGTCCGACTCCGGTACCCGCAGGCAGGCGTCGCGGTCTTCGAAGCCCCAACTGGCGCGGGAAGCGACGTTCACCGTGGCGCTCAGACGACGGGTGGCGTTGTGGTTCGGGGCGAAGATCGGCATGCAGTGCGGCAACACGTCCAGGCAACCGGCCACCGCATGGCGCAGGGCTTTTTGCCCGTCGGCCGCCAGCAGGTTGTTACCCGCTTTGTCGTAAAGGCTCACATGTACGTGCATGCCGCTGCCAGGGTGCTGCAGGTACGGCTTGGCCATGAAGCTGGCGCGATAGTTGTGCTTGAGCGCCACGCCGCGAGTGCTGCGGCAGAACAAGGCGGCCCAGTCGGCGGCGCGCAATCCGTCGTCGAGGTGGCCGAAGTTGATTTCGAACTGACCAGGGCCCAGTTCCGCGGTGATCACAGTGGCGTCGATGCCCTGGGCTCTTGCGGTCTCGACCATTTCATCGAGTACCGGGGCGAAGCGGGTCAGGCGCTCGATGTGCATGTTCGGCTGATCGTCTGGGTCGCCGGTCAACGGGTCACGGGCAAACTGCGGCAGGCCATCGCGCAGGTGGCTGTCGAACAGATAGAACTCCAGCTCGAACGCCACCACCGGGAAAATGCCCTTGCGCGCCAGTCGCCCCAGCACCTGCGCCAGCACTTCACGGGGTTCGAATTCGATGGGCTTTTCCGTGCCGTCGGAGGTGATCAGCATCTGCCCCAGCGGTTGCTGCTCCCAACTCACCAGCTTCAAGGTGCCCGGCACCAGGCGCCGTTGCGCGTCCGGGTCGCCGTCGTTGAAGCAGTAGTCGCCGATCTTGAACAGCCCGCCCTGGGTGCCGAGCAACACGCAGTTCTGCGGCAACTTCAGCGCGCTGCCGGCGGCGACTTTTTCGAGCATTTCGATCGGGTAGCGCTTGCCGTAGAAATGCCCTGGAATGTCCAGAGAGATCAGGTCGACGAAGCGCACGTCGGGGTAGCGCTGGCGAAACTCAAGCACTTCGGCCAGCAATTCAGTGCAGACAGCATCCATCATCTTGTTCCTTGTTGTTTTATTAGGTGTAGACCCAAAGTACGCGGGTGAGTTGGTCGCCAAGGTTGCCGTAGCGGCAATGGGCATGGCTGGCCAGCTGGAAACTGTCGCCGGCGTGCAGGGTCACCGGTTCATCGTCATCGAGCCACAGGGTCAGTTCGCCTTCGAGCACGTAACCGCCCTGCTCCGAGCTGTCCTTCATGTGCCGCTCGCCACTGCTGGCGCCGGGTTCCAGCTGACTTTCGAGCATGGAAAAGGACGCGCGCATCTTCGGCGAGACCAGGATGTCGGTGATGCCGTCGGCGTAGTACAGCGTGCGGCGCTCGTCCGGGCGGGTCACCCACGGCAACGCCATGGGTTTGGGCAGGCTGTAGAAATAGGTGGTAGGCACGCCGAGGGTTTCGCTGATGGCGGTCAGGTCCGCCACCGTCGGCCGCGACAACCCGCGCTCGACCTGGGACAGGAAACCCACGGAACGGCCGATTTTGTCCGCCAGCTCCTTGAGCGTGTACTTTTTGTGTTTGCGCAGGTCCTGGATCAGGATCGCCAGCGCCGAAATCTCTTCTTGCATATCCATCTATTGGCTTCCAGAAAGTGCCGAATCAAATGCTGTCGCGCAGCCGGTACCAGGCTTTGCCGATGGCCTCCAAAGGCGCGGCCATGTATTTGCCGCCGGGGAAGCTGCCGTTGGTCAGGCCTTGATATAACTCCAGCTCATCCGCGTTACCGAGAATCGCATCGGACACTGCCCGCGCCCCGGCCAGGGTCGGCAGCACGCCATGTCCGGAATAGCCCTGCAACCAATACAGATCGCCGCGCCGGCCGATATCGGGCGTGCGCTTCAAGGTCAGGTCGATGTGACCGCCCCAGGAAAACTCCAGCTCCACGCCTTCCAGTTGCGGGAATACCCGCTCCAGGCATGGCCGGGTGGCTGCGGCAATGTCCTTGGGCATCCCGCCCAGATAAGTGCAGCCACCGCCGAACAGCAGGCGGTTGTCGGGGGTGCGGCGGAAATAGTCGAGAACGAACTGGTTGTCGGTGACGCAGACATTGCTCGGCAGTAGCGCCGTCGCCTGGGCCTCCGACAGCGGCGCCGTGGCCACCTGATAGGTGCCGACGGGCAATACGCAACTCGACAGTTGCGGATCCAGTCGGTCCAGATAGGCATTGCAGGCCAACACCAGCACGTCCGCGCGAATGCTGCCGCGCTCGGTGGTCACCCGATACCCGTCGCCATCCTCGCTGTAACTGAGCGCCTTGCTCTGTTCATGGATCACCCCGCCCGCCCGCTCGATGGTGGCAGCCAGGCCCAGCGCCAGCTTCAAGGGATTGAGGTGCCCGCCTTCAGGATCGAACAGACCAGCCTGATAACGATCACTGGCTACCCACTCCGGCAACTGATCGCGCTCGATAAACTGCAAGCCATCGTGGCCCCATTTGTGGCTGGCCTCGTGCTGCCATTCGGTCAGCAGACTGACCCGCCGTAGCATCACCGAGGTCCAGAGGTGCCCGGGCCGGTAATCGCAATCGAAACCATGGCGCGCCGGCAGTTCACGCAATTCCTGCGCGGCCCAGCGCATGCCGTCCCACAACTGCCGCGCACGCTCGTAACCCAACGCAGCTTCCAGCGGCGGCATGTCACAGGACCAACCCAGAATCGCCTGGCCGCCATTGCGCCCCGACGCCGCCCAGGCCACCCGGCTGGCTTCCAGCACCGTCACACGCTTGCCGGCCAAGGCCAGGCGCAGCGCGGTGTGCAAGCCGCTGAAACCGGCGCCGATGATCAGCACTTCAGTGTTCTGTTCACCCTTCAAGGCCGGCCGATTGACCAGGCGATCACTGCAGGAATGGGCGTAATAGCTCGCGACATGTTGCGGGGATTGCTGAAACATTACCGGCTCCATGAAATTTTATAGTTTTAATTTCATGAAAAAATACACGGTGATTTTCACGCAGGCAATCGGCGCGAGACGAAGTACCCGGTTTTAGCGCGTCGCCCGGGTATTCATCGCGAGCAGGCTCGCTCCCACAATTGAACCGCGTACATCCGCAAAATAAGGGTCGACTTTGAGGGCGCCTTCGCGAGCAAGCCCGCTCCCACGCTGGTGCGGTGTTGATCTGGGAAATCAGGCCGCCATCGCAGGCAAGCCAGCTCCCACAGGTTTTGCGGGAGACCGGATTGTTCCGTCAAATCGTCAGAAGTTCGCCGGGGTGTTGGCGCTGATGATTTCGGCCTCGTCCGCACCGATGTTGCGGAAGCTGTGGGGCAAGGTGGTCGGGAAGTAATAGCCATCACCTGCGCCCAGGATGCTGACTTGGCCGTCCACGGTGAGCTCAACCGTACCTCGCGTGACCAACCCGCACTCCTCGCCTTCGGCGTGCACGATCGGCTCTTCGCCGGAGCTGGCGCCGGGGGCGTATTGCTCGCGCAGCAGGCGCATCTGGCGGCTCGGCACGGATGCGCCGATCAACAGCAGACGCAGGCCATGGCGGCCCAGGTCCGGCTGTTCGTTGGCGCGGAAGACGTATTGGTGTTCACGCGGAGGCTGATCGAAGGTGAAGAAGTCCGCCAGAGACATGGGGATGCCTTCGAGCAGTTTTTTCAGGGAACTGACCGAAGGGCTGACGCGGTTCTGCTCGATCAGCGAGATGGTGGCATTGGTGACGCCGCTACGGCGGGCCAGCTCGCGCTGGGACAGTTTGTAGCTTTCGCGTACTAATTTGAGTCGTGAGCCCGTATCCATGACAGCCTTATGTGCCGACCTGCAGGAATTTGGTTGCTTGCGATTTTGGTCTGACCTTCAACATTGATGTTGGCTGATCCGACGCTATCGCGAGCAAGCTCGGCTCCTGCAGGGTTGATGGAGGGGTGGATGCAGGCGCGGATAACGCCGTTTTCCTGTCCCGGAAACGTGAAAGGCGGCTATTAAATCACGTTTGTTGATGTTGCAAAGCAGGTTCGATGGACGGCGGAAAAAAACACCTGCCCACCTTCACTTCTTACGGCCTGTAGGAGCGAGGCTTGCCCGCGAAGACGATGTGTTGGGGGACACTGCTTGTGAATGGGTGGGCCCGTTTTCGGGCAAGCCTCGCTCCT